>CAYSFO010000006.1:0-49392 GCA_964430695.1 uncultured Muribaculaceae bacterium
GACCACTTCAAAAAAATTATAAAATCCTATCGCGACTTGCCACTTTTGTATAATCAGTGGTGTACGATTGTGAGATGGGAAAAAACAACAAGGCCTTTCCTAAGAAGCCGTGAGATTTTATGGCAAGAAGGACATACGATGCATGCGAGCAAAGAAGAAGCTTTAGAAGAAACAAAACGTATGTTTAAAGTATATGAAGATTTTCAAAAAGAATATTTAGCTTTACCAGTCATCGTTGGGAAAAAGACCGAAAAAGAAAAATTTGCTGGAGCAGAAGAAACATATACCATTGAAGCCATGATGTATGATGGTGTTGCCTTACAAAATGGAACAAGTCATTACTTTGGTCAAGGATTTGCGAAAGCTTTTGGCATTGAATTTTTAAACAAGGAAAATAAACTAGAAAATCCTTATCAAACAAGTTGGGGATGTACAACCCGTATGATTGGAGCCATTATTATGACCCATAGTGATGATCATGGACTTGTTTTGCCTCCTAAAATCGCTCCAATAAAAGTAAACTTAATTCCAATTGGCAATGATGAAAATGTTGTAAATAAAATAAAAGAAATCAAAAGCGAGTTAGAAGAGAAAAATATAACAACGAATATAGACGATTCAGATAAATCCCCAGGATTTAAATTTGCAGAATCTGAAGTAAAAGGATATCCAATTCGTTTAGAGTTAGGAAGTCGTGATTTTGAAGCAGGAAACGTAACATTAGTACGCCGTGATACGTTAGAGAAAATAAACGTCTCATTTGATGAAATTATGCCAAAAATAGAAGAATTATTAGAAGAAATTCAAAATAACTTATACAATCGTGCTTTAAAAAGACGAAATAGTATGTTACATACGGCAAATACGTATGATGAATTTAAAACAATAGCAAAAGAAAAACCTGGATTTATTAAAATAAATTGGTGTGGAAATCAAGAATGTGAAGATAAAATCAAAGAAGAAACAGGCTTAAAATCCCGTTGTATTATTGAAGGGGAAGATGCAGATGGCAATTGTATCTGCTGTGGTAAAAAAGGAATTCATAAAATTTACTTTGGTAAACAATACTAGCAATAATTGGAAATAACCAATTATTGTTTTTATTTTGTTCTGCTAAAAAACCATACTACTATTAGTAAGGTGTTGAGAGTTATGAAGAAAATAAAGACAATATTGATAACAATTTTAATGTTTTTTCCAGGATTCGTATATGCCTATTCAAACAGAATCATTGTTGGAGGTCAAAATATTGGAATCAATATAGAAAGCAATGGTGTATTAGTTGTAGGATTTTATAAAATCGACGGAAAAATAGCAGAAAGCAATCCCTCTATGCAAGTAGGAGATTATATAACCAAAGTAGGAAAAACAACAATAAATAATATTAATGAATTAACAAATGCAATAGAAACAAATATGACAAATAATCAAGTAGTATTAACATACAATCGTAATGGAAAAGAATTAAAATCTACATTAACATTAATTGAACAAGATAAAATTTATAAAACAGGATTATATGTCAAAGATAGTATTACAGGGATAGGAACATTAACCTATATTGATCCAGAAACTAAAATATTTGGTTCTCTAGGTCATGAAATTATTGAAGCTAACAGTAATCAAAAAATTGAAGTAAGAACAGGTACGATATTTAATAGTGTTATTACAGGCATTAACAAAAGTACAGATGGTTCCCCTGGCGAAAAAAAAGCAAAATTTAATAACATGACTGTCTATGGTAGTATTACCAAAAATACAAAATACGGTCTATTTGGAAACTATACAAGCAAACTACCAGAAGGATTAACTTTGGATGTAGCGACGAAAGAAGATGTAAAAATTGGAAAAGCTACAATTCTTACCGTATTAAATGGGGAAGAAATAAAAGAATATGAGATTAATATTACTAAAATAAATGAATACAACAAAATTAAAAATATCTTTTTTGAAATAACGGACCAAGAACTATTAGATAAAACAGGAGGAATTGTCCAGGGAATGAGTGGTAGCCCTATTATACAAAATAATAAAATTATTGGGGCAGTTACTCATGTTATTGTAGATAATGTAAAAACAGGATATGGAATATTCATTACTACGATGCTAGAAGAAGGCGAAAGTTAATTTTAATCATAAGAAATTAAAAAGAAGAAATGTCACAAACTGACATTTTTTTTACTGTTTCTTTGCTATAACCAAAACAGGTGATTTATATGAAAAAAAATTTAAAAGTCATTCTTTTTTCCTGTGTAATAGGTACAGTTCTTGCAACGGTATTCTTTTTAAATATTAAAGAAAAAGCCGAAGCTAAAAATAGAGAAATTGCCTATGCTTTTCAAGTCGGCGTATTTAAAAGTGAACAAAATGCAGAGAATATAAAAAATAATTATTCTTTTGCCAAAGTCGTAAAAGATTCGGAGTACTATCGAGTTTTTATCGGAATAACTTCATCTAACAAAGAAACCTTAGAAAAGATATTTGAAAATAAGGGATATAATTATTATGTAAAAGAAATATCTATCCCTGAAGAAACACTAAATGAAATAAAAAAATATGATACATTATTTGCAAAAACAAGTGAAGAAAACAAAGGATTTGTGATTCGAAATATGTTAGAAAGCCTACCAGATGAATTATAAAATAAAAGATTTACCAATAGATGAAAGACCACGGGAAAAATTAAAAATAAAAGGAGCAGATGCTCTATCCAACGAAGAATTGATTGCAATTATCTTAAGATGTGGGAATAAAGAAGAATCTGTAAAAGATCTAGCCATTCGTTTAGTAAAAAATCTAAATCATTTTCATGACCTAAATACAATTTCTTATAATGATTTAATTCAAATAAAAGGAATAAAAGAAGCCAAAGCGATTTCTCTTTTAGCATCCATTGAACTAGGCAAAAGATTAGTGGTTCCAAGTTCCATAATCAAACAAAAAATAAGGAGTGCG
Source organism: uncultured Muribaculaceae bacterium (assembly GCA_964430695.1). Taxonomy (GTDB): domain Bacteria; phylum Bacillota_I; class Bacilli_A; order RF39; family UBA660; genus MGBC108787. Next base: position 2,956 of record CAYSFO010000006.1, read on the forward strand.
GAAGATTTATATTCTTTATTTCGTTTAAAAATACTTAATGTAAAACAAGAAAAATTATTCGCAGTATTCTTAAATACCAAAAATGAAATTATCAATTACGAAACCATTTTTATTGGAACGCAAAACCAAAGTATTACCCATCCAAGAGAAATATTTAATGCAGCCATCAAAAATAGTGCCATGAAAATCATTTTAATTCATAACCATCCAACAAATGATGTAACTCCTAGTGAAGAAGATATAACATTTACAAACAATATTAAAGAGATAGGAGATCTATTAAAAATTCCTTTAATTGATCATTTAATTATTGGGGAAAATAATTTTTTTAGTTTTTTTGACCATCATATGCTTTAAAATTATAAATTCATTCCATACTAGTAATAGGTGAGGTATATGACCAAAAAAGGAAGAATTCTTTTCTATAGTTTACTTATTGCTGCTTTTTTATTAAAAGAAGAAATCTATGGTTTGCTTCTGCGTAATACGGCATTTGCTAAACAAGAAAATTCCATTTGTAACATTCAAAATAAAAATATAGAAGAAAAATACCAAGAGCTTACCAATGCCTATCAATTTACAGATACTGTTCCTTACCATTTGGAATATTCAAAAGTTTTATATCAAGACATTTATAGTTTAAAAAATGGGATTACCATTTATAAAGGAAAGGAAAATAAAATCCAAGAAAAAAATTTAGTCATTAACGAACAAGGATTAGTTGGAATCATTTCAAAAGTCAACAAAAATAGTAGTGAAGTAGATTTATTATTGAATGAAAATTTGAATCTATCAGTAAAAATCAATGATAGTTATGGAATATTAAAATATAAAAACAAAGAATTAATTGTGGAAGGAATGAATAATAAGAGCGAATTAAAAGAAAATGATTTTGTTTATACGAGCGATTTATCGATTTATCCAGAAAATGTTTTAATAGGGGTAGTTGCCGAAATAGAGTATGATCATTATGAAATCGAAAAAAGGATTAAAGTAACACCAGCAGTAGACTTTGAAAAAATAAAATATGTAAGTATTATTACCGACTTACGAGGTGTAGAATGATTTTGTTCTATATTTTATTAGATATTTGTTTTTATAATTGTACCCCTTGGAAAACAAATCTTATTTTACTTTCTTTCCTAGAGAAAAAAGAAAATCATTTTCTTTATTTTTTTAGTATCCTTCTTTTAGATCTATGCTTAAAGTTTTATGGAAAATTGCTTCTAATCATTCTTCTATTATTTTTTCTAAATAAAAAAATAAAAATATCCTATCAAAAGAAAATATCTTTAATAATCCGTTTTCTCATTCTTTACGCTTGTTTCCAAATCCTAACCCTTATCCTTTTTAAAAAAATTACGCTTGTTGTAAGTGGCTTACTCATCAATTTATTCTTTCTCTTCCTTAGTACTAAAAATAAAAAAACAGCATAAAATTTTTTAGGTGATAATCGTATGGATAGTTTAATATTAGATGCCCAAAATAGAATAAAAGCCAAACGTCATCATTTGGTGAATGAGAATCATAAAAAAGAAGGAAAACCATCGAAATACATCTCGAATCTTTTTTCAAGAACACTTTTAAGTGTCATTTTAGTTCTGCTCTGTGCCATCTATATTAATTTAGACGATAAAAACCTTATTAATTTTAATAATAAATTTTTTAATGAAACCTTAGCTTTTACCAAAATAAATAATTTATATGCAAAATATTTTGGTAACATTATCCCAGAAAAAATAAATAAAACGGTACCCGTTTTTGAAAATGGTAAAAATTATACAAATATAGAAAATATAGATCATTCTTACAAATTGCAATTAAATTCAAATATTTTTAATTTTTTAGAAAGTGGTGTCGTTGTATTTATTGGAGACAAAGAAAATTTAGGAAAAACAATCATTGTCCAAGGAATTGATGGTGTAGATATTTGGTATTCGAACTTAGAAAATGTAAATTTGACCATGTATGATTATGTAGAAAAAGAAAGTATTGTAGGGGAATTTAAAGAGAACAGTGCCATTTTAACATTTATGGAAAATGGTGAATATAAAAGCTATGAAAACTATCTTTCCTAAATTTAAAATAAATAGCATTACGTATTTAATCTTTTTAAGTTTTTTATTAACCGGATTTATTAAAAATATCCTAATTATATTTATAATTATTCTCTTTCATGAACTAGGACACATCTTCTTTTTAAAATGTTTTAAATATGAAATAGAAAAAGTAGAAATTTTTCCTTTTGGAGGAGTGACAACAACAAATAAATATATTAATTCTCCTATCAATAAAGATATCATTATCTATTTAGGAGGAGCGTTCTTTCAAATGATTTTATATTTTCTCTTTTGGACTTTTAGTACCTATGGAATCATTAACGAAAATACATATTCTCTTTTTAAAATGTATAATCAAAGTATTCTACTATTTAATTTATTGCCTATCAAACCCTTAGATGGGGGAGAAATTGTTCTTTTAATTATTCAAAAACACGTTCCTTATTCCAAATCTCTTTCCATTTCAAATGCAATCTCTATTCTTTTTTTAATTCTGTTTCTTCTTTATAATATCCATAGCAATTTAAATAATTATGTAATTATAAGCTTTTTGCTTTATAAAACGATTTATTTTTTTCAAAAAAAGAAATTTTATCAAAATAAATTTTTATTAGAAAGATATATGCATAACTTACCCTTTAGAAAAATTGAGCATAATATAAAGCAAAGTACAGAACTTTTAAAAAAAGAAACACTTCATTTTTTTAAAGAAAAAAATAAATACATGCATGAAAGAGAGATTTTAAAGAGAAAATTTGACATTCATACATATTTTTGATAAAATTTATAACGTTTGGAAGGGCTTTCCTTTCTAAAACCGCATGGAAAAGGTTGAAAACTTTTTAAGTACCTTAACAGCGTGTCTTAAAACAAAAAAAGGAGGTAGGAAATGAAAGCTATATTTGCAACAGGTGGAAAACAATATTATGTATCTGAAGGAGATGTCATCTACGTTGAAAAATTAAATGAAGCAACAGGTAGCGATATTACATTTACCGATGTTTTATTTGTAGATGGTAAGGCTGGTTCTCCTTATGTAAAAGGTGCAAAGGTAACATGTACAGTAGAAAAACATGGTCGCCAAAAAAAGATTGTTGTTTTCAAATATAAACCTAAAAAGAAATATCGTAATAAACAAGGACATAGACAACCTTATACAAAATTAGTTGTTAAAAAAATTGAAGTTAAGTAATTATGATTAAAGTAAAAATCGAAAAAAATAAAAATTTTATAGAGCATATTAAGATAAGTGGACATTCTGGATATGCAGAAGCTGGCTATGATATTGTATGTAGTGCTGTATCAAGTGTAGTGACTACATCCATAAATGCAATTTTGTCTTTTAAAGAGACAATACAAGTAAAAGATGACGGAAATGTACTAGAAATTCACGTTTTGGAACATGATGCCATTACAGATAAACTAATATGCAATATGATAAATCTTTTAAAAGAAATTGAAAGACAATACAAAGAAAATATTAAATTGGAAGGAGAATAACGAATGTTAAAATTTATGTTTAATTTACAACGTTTTGCTCATATTAAAGCCCAAGGTTCTACAAAAAACGGCCGTGATAGTGCTGGTAGAAGACTAGGTGCAAAAGCAAGCGATGGCGAATTTGTAAGTGCTGGTTCTATTCTATATCGCCAAAGAGGAACAAAAATTTATCCAGGAACAAATGTTGGAATGGGTAAAGACCACACTCTATTTGCTAAAATAGATGGCGTTGTTAAATTTGAAAGATTAGGAAGAGATAAAAAGAAAGTAAGCGTATACGAAAAGTAAGCGCTTTTTAAATGTATAAGAATAAATTTGACATAAGAACCAATAAGTAGTATCATACTCCTTAATTAAGGGGTATTAGTGTGAAAAATAGTATTTCACTAATATTAGTTGTATTAAAAAAAGGTATATCCCCATTAAGGTGGTTTTATGGAAAAAAGATTATCGATATTAATGAATAAAATAAGGGTAATTTGTGAATTTAATTATGTTAAAAAGGCAATAGATGAAATCAAAAAATTTGATAAAGAACATTATATAGAAACGAGTAGCAAAGAAGAATATGACCAATTATATAATGAATTTAATATCTTATATATTTTAATAAATGGAAAACAAGATGATATAGCAAAACTTTATCAAAAACAAGACGATGAAATTACTAGACATAGAAAAAATATGCTTGGATATGCATTAGTAGTACTGAATTTGAATGAATGGAATGAATATAAAAAGGATGTATTAACTACAGAAAAAAATTATCAAAGAATTATTTTAAAACTAGAAGAGAAAGGAATTTCTATTCATAATCCCAAAAATGAAAAATATATAGAATTGTTATCAAATTGTATAAAAGCAATTGAAAAAAAATATAATAATCAAATAAATAAAGAAGATATACCATTCATTATGCAACAAATAGCAACCCTATGTGAATACAATGAAGTAAAATTATCTATGCAAGAAATAGAAGCTCAAGCAGAACCAGGTGATAGAGTATATATTATCCTGGATTATTTCAAAAGGAAGCATTATATTTTAGAAGACTATAAAGATCAATTTAAGAAATTAGTTATTAAACAAGGTGAACTGTATGAAAACTATCTTGAAGCAAGATTTTTAATATTTAATGAGTCTTATGAAGAAGCCAGAAAGGAAAGATAAAGTAAGAGGTGTAAAAATGCGATATAACGTTGTAAAAGGAGCAAAACAAATTTTGGATAATAGTGAATTTGTCATTAAGAATCCTAGAGAATACAAAAATAAGTGGAGTAAAGTATTTGGAAATAATAATCCTATCAATATAGAACTTGGAATGGGGAGAGGAATATTTATTATTGAGATGGCTAAACTTAATCCTAATAAAAATTTTATAGGAATTGAACTAGATAGTTCTCAAACAGCTACTGCGATTAAAAATATTGGAACAAAGAAATTAAATAACTTAAAAATTATTTGTGGTGATGCTAGTAACATCATTGATTATTTTGGAAAAGAAATAGATACTATTTATTTGACTTTTTCAGAACCATGGCCAAAAAAACAAGACGAAAAAAAGAGATTTACATCAATGAATTATTTAAAGTTATATGATCGTATTTTCAAAAAAAACAAACACATTATCCTAAAAACAGATAATAAAATATTGTTTGCATCTTCTTTAGAAAATCTAAGTAAATATTGGTATACATTTGAGCGTGTGAGTTTAGATTTACATCATGATGAACGTAAAATACCCAATGTAATGACTGATTTTGAAGTACAGTATTATAAAGAGCATCGTAACATTTATTATATAGATGCTACTTTTAAAGATTAATATAAGAATTAGAAGAAATTTAATAATAAAGAACTTCAGGGAGGTTTTTTATGTGTAAACCATATTATGATAATATAGCAGATTTAGTTTTTTGCTACCATAAACAAAATAAACAAATCGATGATGCATATATAGAAAAGTTATTGGAAATTGTAATTTCTAATGAAGATTTATACGATTATTTGAAACCAACAGATTTTGTTTATAGGACTACCAAAAACAAAAAATTATTAATGGGATATAATTTAAAAGAAAAACAATTGCGGATTTTCTTTCAAAATGGGAAGATTTCTTATTGCTTACCAAACTGTATTTGTGATGTAAAAGAACAAGAGTATGCATTTTACTTTTATTTTAACGAAACCATTTTACATGAATTGGAACACGTAAAACACGAAAAAATAAGAACAAGTACCGCCGATGATTTAGAAGCAAAACTAATACGATTATCTATAAAAATGAGTTCAATGACAGAAAAATGTTTAGAGGAAGAAAAATTCTTTAAAAAGATAATTTATTTTGCTCTATTTTCTTACTTATACGATAGGTATAATTCTAACTACCAAATTTCGTTAGAAGAAAGACTGGCAAATGTTTATGCCTATCAAGCATCTAGCCAAATTGCTACTATCTTAGAACTGCCACAAATCAGCGATTATGAAAAATTGCAAGAGTATCAATTGTATACAAAAACAAATTCTAAAGTAACACCTACAATTAAATATTTAGAAAAAATTTGTACGCATAAAGAGATGGAAAGTTTGAGAAAATATATAAAGGCATTGAATTTAAGTCTAAAAGAAAGATTAAAATTTGGTTTAGAAATTACTCCTTTAGAATTTGAACAAATACTGCTAGAAAAACAAGAATTAGAAAGAAAATTAAGCAAAATTGCTTAAATTAAGTATGTTTTTTTCTTTGTAATCTATTTTAATCATGGTAAAATGAAAGAACAAAGAAGGTGCTTTTATGTTTGTAGATGAAACAACTATAAAATTAATTGCTGGAAAGGGTGGAGATGGCTGCACTTCTTTTCGACGTGAAAAGTATATTCCTATGGGTGGTCCCGATGGAGGAAATGGCGGAAAAGGTGGAGACATCATCTTTGAAGTTGATAAAAACTTAAAAACTTTAATTGATTTACGCTATAAAAAAATCGTAAAAGCAGATAAAGGGGTGAATGGCAAAGGAAGTACTAGAAATGGTGCTAATGCCGAAGATATTATTTTAAAAGTACCAGAAGGAACAACAATTTATGATGCAGATACAAATCTTGTACTTGCAGACTTAACAAAAGATAAAGAAAGTGTAATAATTGCCCATGGAGGACGTGGAGGACGTGGAAATAAAGCCTTTGCAACCCATAGCGAGCCAGCACCGAAATTTAGTGAACTTGGATGTCCTGGAGAAGAAAAAATCATTAAGTGTGAATTAAAAGTAATGGCAGATGTAGGTTTAATTGGTATGCCAAGTGTCGGAAAAAGTACCATTTTAAGCTTAATCAGCCAAGCAAAACCTAAAATTGGCGCCTACCATTTTACAACTTTAAATCCGAATTTAGGCGTAGTCAAATTAAAAGATAATCGTAGTTTTGTGATGGCAGATTTGCCTGGTTTAATTGAAGGGGCCCATGAAGGATTAGGTCTAGGGCACAAATTTTTGCGTCATGCGATGCGTACGAAAGTCCTTGCCCATGTCATTGATATGGGAGCATTCGAAGGAAGAAATCCAATAGAAGATTATCAAAAAATAAGAAAAGAAATTGATGCTTATAGTGACAAATTAAAAAATAAAAAAGAAATTATTATTGCTAATAAAATGGATTTAGAAAATGCAAATGCTAATTTAGAAGCATTTAAAAAAACCTATCCCAAAATAAAAATATATGAAATTAGTGCTCTTAATAACGAGGGTTTTGAACCTTTACTTGAAGGATTAGCCGATTTATTGAGTAGCTTACCAGAAGAAGAAATATATGAAGAGCAAGACTATGAAAGTTATATGATTTACAAATTCCAAAATGAAAAACCATATACCATTAAAAATGATAATGGAATCTGGCTTTTAGAAGGAGAAGAAATAGAAAAATTATTTAAAATGACAAGATTCACAGAAGAAGAAGCTGTCCTTCGTTTTGCCCGTAAATTAAAAGGAATGGGCGTAGAAGAAGAATTAGAACGTCTTGGCGCAAAACGAGGCGACGAAGTACAAATCTTAGATTACATCTTCGAATTCAAAGAATAATTGATCTCCTAATTGTAAAGATTGACTAGTATTTTTAGGAAGTTCTAAAATACTAGTTTTTTTTGCTTGATGATGAATTTTTACTATTTTATTTTTAGTACAATTTCTTTCTATAAAAATAATTTCGTTCTTTTCATTCAATCCAATGACATCAATGGCTTCTTTCATAAAAAATGTGTGAATGCCATTACAATTTTTAAACAGCACCCCAAAATCTATATTTGTTTGTCCTATTAATCCCACCAAACGGTCTCTATAAGTAATTGCTTCCTTAATTTTTATATATTTTTTATCAATAAGTAGTTTCAAAAAGAATCACCTAATTAAATATATCACAGAACCAAATAAAATATAGCAAAAAGTCACAAAAAACAAGGAATTTCATTTTATACACTATTTGACTTTTTTACTATTTTGAGTATAATAACTTAGCAAAAAAGGGGAGATTGTATGAAAGATTATACCCAAAATGAAGAAGAAAAAGAAATCTTTATTTTATATTTTGACGAAAAAGAAAAGGAATTAATGATTCATTACGCTTCTGGAACAACAGCGCCTAAAAAAAATACAAAAGCAAATAGAAGAAGATTATTAAATATAATGGAAAGACAAGTAAAACAAGCAAAAGAATACCAAGAAGAATGCGAAGCACAACAAAAAAAGAATAAAAGAACAATCATAGGACAAATGATTGGTGGTGGCGGTTATGTTTTGGCCATTTTTGGTCTTCATTTAAAGGTTGGCTATTTGGGAGTTGCTATTAGTTGCTTTATAATCCCTGCTATTGAAAATTACAAAAAAATGCAACAAACACAAGACATTTTAGAAGATATCGAAAAAAATGAAATGTATTTAGAATTTAGTAAAATAAGAGAAGAAGTATCAGTTCGTATGTTAGAGGAAATACGAACATTCGCCAAAGAACAAGGAGCAAGCCAAGAACAATTAGAGGAAATTCCAAAATCCATAGAAAATTTAGATGCAAAAATAAATATAAATAGTATTGATAAAATCAGTTATGTAGAAATGAAGCAAATGTTAGAAAATGCAAAAGCATTAAGAAATATGCCATTTCTTCTTCAAGCAGAGCAACAAAATCTTATAGCAGCCGAAGGACAAGAAGAATGGCAAGGAAACACACCAATAGCAGAACAGCCTTATATATTTCAAAGAGCATTGAAAGCACACCAAGCTAAAGAGGAGAAAAATAATACGTAATTCCTCTTTTTTATTGGCCCAGTTCCTTCTGTAAAAAAATTGACTTTAACCCACTTTTAGTTTATATTTAATAATAGAGTAGGTGGTTCTGATGCATTGGAAAAATAATCGAGGGCAAGCACTAGTAGAATACGTATTAATTGTTACAATTATCAGTGTAATTACCATTGCACTTGTAAATTATTTTGGCGGGTATTTAAAAGATGCAATTACGAAAACTTCTTGTTCTTTAATTGATCAAGAATATGTTGCTGGAGATAAACCAGGAGAGGCATATTGTGAAGCAAAAGAGTAGAAGGAACTTTTCTAACAAATGCTTTTCATGATATAATAAAAAAGAATAAAGAGGTGAACGTGTGAAGCCATTAAATTGTCGAGGACAAGCTTTAATAGAATTTGTAATCATATTACCCATCTCTATTTTTATTATTTTTGCAGGTATTGATATAGGAAAAATTATCTTTATGCAAAATAGTTTAGAAGATCGAATGGATGAAGTTATTATTTCTTATAGAGCCGGAAAAAATATAGAGGAAATTAGCAAAAATTTAAAATTTGAGACTGACCATATTTCTTTAAACATAAGCGATGACCAAGAATATCCAGAATTTGAATTAATCAAAGAAACTACAATCCTTACTCCAGGATTAAATTTAATTTTAGGAAATCCTTTTAAAATTAAAACCACAAGAGTGATTTATAACGGATAAACAAAAAAAGAATAGAGGGAAACAAAATGTCAAAAACAAAAGGAAAATCAATGTGCATTTTCTCCGCAAAAGGTGGGGTTGGAAAAACTATAACCACTATTAATTTAGCAGGAGTATATGAACACTTAGAAAAAAAAGTACTTATTATCGATTTAGATTTATCAAGTGGAGGAATTAGCATTGCTTTAAATCGTCCTTTTGAAAAAACAATCTTTAATTTTGTTGATGATTATAACAACAATCGTTATAAAGATTTTAAAGATTATATAACAAAATATGATGAGTATATTGATATTTTTCCTAGTCCAAAAGATCCCCGTCAAGCAGGAAAAATTGATTCAAAATATATAGATATTTTAATTGATAAAGCAGAATCGCATTACGATATCGTATTAATAGACACCAACCATGTTTTAAATGACATTAATATTATTGCTCTTGATAAATCTGATTTTATTTTATTTGTTTTAACAAATGATCCCCTTGATTTAAAAAATATGAAATCTTTAATCAGCATTTTTAAAGATTCCAACATTACAAATTATAAGATTTTATTAAACAACAGTCGTGACCCATTTAAAGATTATTTTTCTCTTTTTGATATTAAAAATATTATAAAAACCAATATTGATTATACTTTATCTTCTAGTTTTTATATTAAAAACATGGATACATATCTTATGAACGGAGATATTATTACGCTGCAAAATAGGATGCCAACAACCTTCAATAAAGAATATGGAACCTATATGAATATTGCGCTTGATACAATAGATAATGAACAAGAAGAAGGTGATAATAATGAGTAGAACCAGTTTGATAGATGCCTTTAATATCGAAAGAAAAACACCAAAAATTGATGCATTTACAGATTATGAAATTTTCCAAGATAAAAAATTACTAGATGATTTAAGAACACGTATTGTAGAAAATTTAATTGATAAAGAAATCCCTAAAGATAAAGTATTAAATGAATTTATTAATGATGAAATAGATGCAACAATTGAAGGATATGACTTAACGAATTTAGAAAGAAGTCATTTATTCAATCTAATTGATAATGAAATTAATGGATATGGGCCAATCACAGAACTTTTAGAGGATAAAAATATTAGTGAAATCATGGTTAATAGTCCAAATGAAATCTTTATTGAAATTGATGGAGGATTAATTAAAGATGAGAGTATATCTTTTATTAATGATGAACATATCATTAGAACCATTCAACGTTTAATAGAACCTTTAGGAAGAACAATTGATACGGCAAATCCAATGGTCGATTCAAGACTAGCAGATGGATCTCGTATCAACGCAGTCATTCCGCCACTTTCAACACGTGGTCCTGTCATAACCATACGAAAATTTAAAGAAACCATGACCAGTATTGAAGATTTAATTCGTATTGGATCTCTTACTCCGTATATGGCTAGATTTTTAGAAGCCGCTGTCAAAGGGAAATTAAACATTATTGTTTGTGGAGGAACAGGAAGCGGAAAAACGACACTTTTAAATATATTAAGTGGTTTTATAAATGAACATGAAAGAATCATTACGATTGAAGATGCGGCAGAACTTCATCTTCGTCAAGAACATGTGATTTCTCTAGAAACCAGAGTCACGAATTATGATAGAGAAGGAGAAATTACTATCCGCGATTTGGTTCGTAATTCTTTGCGTATGAGACCTGATCGTATCATTGTAGGAGAAGTAAGAGGAAAAGAAGCCTTTGATATGCTTCAAGCCATGAATACAGGGCATGATGGATCATTAACAACACTTCATGCAAATGGACCTACGGATGCCCTAAACCGTTTAGAAACAATGATTTTAATGAGTGGTTTGGATATTCCTATCAAAGCCATTCGAGAATATATTACAAGTGCGATTGATTTAATCGTAAATATTGAAAGAATGAATGATGGAAAAAGAAAAATAACATCTATTTCCGAATTAGAAGGGTTTGAAGAAGATCATATCAAATTAAAAGAAATCTTCAAATTTAATCAAAAAGGACTGACAGAAAATGGATCTGTTGCAGGAGAATTTATTCTTTATAATAAAAAAATCCCAGAAGTATATAAAAAAATAACGACGAGAGGAATCAATGATTTAGAAGATATGTTTAAAAAAGAAACAAAAAAAGAATAGAAAGGAGGGGTTGTTATGAAGGAAACGATGCTAAATGTAATTATTATTCAAATCGGTTTAATTTTAACCACAATAGGTGTATTATCTTTCATTTTAAGACAAATGCAAATAACAAAACTAGAAAAAAAATTTGAAAACTTTAGTTTACTTCCAAATAACGACCACGAAATTTCTTTTTTTGACCAAATGGTAGTATCTTTATGGAAAGGAATTCATACATTTTCAAAAATATTTACTAAATCAAAACTTTTATTGAATTATGCGCAAAAATATGAACGCTTTATTACTTTTGAAGATAAAAAGAGGAAAGAAAATATAGATTATATCTCTATAAAATTCACGATGGGTATACTCTTAGGATTCTTAAGTATTATTGCCATTTCTTTACAACATAATAAAATTAGTTTAATTAGTTTTTTAATTGCTTTCCTATTTGGTTTTTTTCTACCAGACATCATTTTAAATATTCAATTTAAACAAAAAAGAAAACAAATTGAAGAGGATTTATTAAAAGCAATCATTATTATGAACAATAGTTTTAAATCAGGACGTAATATTATCCAAGCTGTAGCTACGGTAAAAAATGAACTGGATGGGCCAATAGCGGATGAATTTAAAAAGATTTATTTAGATATAACTTACGGACTAAGTATAGACGTTATTTTTAACCGTTTTTATGAAAGAGTAAAATTAGAAGATGCCAAATACATTGCTTCCTCTTTAGCTTTATTAAATAAAACAGGAGGAAATATCGTACGCGTCTTTAGTGCCATTGAAAAATCTTTTTTCAATAAAAAGAAATTAAAACAGGAATTAAATAGCTTAACGGCTGCAAGTGTATTTGTCTTTCGTGTGCTCCTTTTCTTGCCTTTTGTATTTGCATTCATTATTTTTATTTTAAATCCAACGTATTTCAACCCCTTATTTAAATCTCCTTTTGGAATTATCCTTCTTTTAATTATCGCTTTCCTATTTATACTCTATATAATTACAATTAAGAAAGTTTTAAAGGTGAAGATGTAATGAAAAGAAAAAGACATTTTGCATATAAAATTTATCGAGAGAAAACAATAAAACGTATTGATAATAAAATCAAATTACTAGGATCAAATCATCCATTAGATACTGTGACGTTCTTAAATATACGCTTTATACTATCGACAATTTCATTTATTTTATTATTAATTTATTCAAAACCAGGCTACCTAATCGCCCCAATTATTAGTGGATTATTTTATATTTGCTATGAAAAAATAGTATTTGACTACCCAATAAAAAAACGTGCTAAAAAATTAGAAACCGAAGCTATTTTTTTCTTTGAAGTTTTGAGCCTTACATTAGAATCAAGTAGAAATTTAAAAAGTGCTCTAGATTTAACATGCAATAATATTGATAATGAACTATCAAGTGAATTTAAAAAGACATTAAAAGAAATAAAACTAGGAAAAAGTTTTACAGAAAGCTTAAGTGTAATGAAAGAACGAATTCCAAGCGATACAATAAATAACATTATACTTAATTTAACAGAATCTAGTGTATTTGGAAATAGTATAACAGAATCTTTAACTAACCAATTAGATTATCTAAGAGAAAAACAAGTGTTAGAAATAAAAGCAGAAATTGCAAAACTGCCTACAAAAATCAGCGTCATCTCCGTTATCTTTTTTATTCCAATCATGTTACTGATTATTTTATCCCCTGTAATATTAGAATTTCTTTCAAAATAAAAATCTATTTTTTCTTTTAAAATAATGGAAAATATTTTATAATACAAAAAAAGATTAATCAGAGAGAGTGTTTTGAGAGGAACGGATACAAATGCAATATGAAGAACGAATTCTAGAGGGAAAACCTTTGCCTAAACCATTACCTAAAAAAGAAATAATCGAATGTTTTCAAAAATTTCATGAGGGAGACATAGATGCAAAAAATAAAATTATTGAACATAATCTTCGTTTAGTAGTAAAAATTTTAACACAATATAAAACACCTTATGAGCAAAAAGAATTATTTTCTGTAGGAGTAATTGGACTTATAAAAAGTGTAAATACTTTTAATATAGATAAAGGTATAGAATTTGCTACTTATGCAGCAAGAGTAATTAATAATGAAATTCTAATGTATTTCCGTAGAAACAATAAACATCTTCAAGTAGCTTCCTTGGAAGACCCTCTAGGAACCGATTCAGAGGGAAATGAATTAAGAATAGAAGACACATTATTTGATGAAAATGCTGAATTTGAAGATAGAGTTATTAATAACCGATTTACCGCAAAAACGAGAAAAGTATTGAAAGAAGTTCTAAATGAACGAGAATTAACCATAATATGTTATAGATATGGTTTTAAAGAAAATCAAAAAAACCAAGCTCAATTAGCGGAAATTCTAGGAATCTCAAGAAGCTATGTCAGTCGAATAGAAGCAAAAGCACTAAAAAAATTACGTGCCAATTTTGAAGAAGCTTTTAGTGAAACAGAAGAATATCATAAGAATACAAAAGAAAATACTGTTTTTGATATTCATGAAATAAATGAAGAAATAAATTTTGAAACCTTTGTAAATCTTTTAAAACTTTTTCCAACTTGGGAAATAAAATTATATACAAAGTTTAGAAACATAGATTTAGATAGACAAAAAATCAATCCTGTAAAAACAATTCGGGGGGGGGGTTCTTATCCATCTAAATTAATCAATTATGTAAAAATCATTGAAAACGATTTAAGAAAAATGTATGAGTATTACAACTTATGGAGAAAAAGAGGCATAAATAAACTCGATGCCTATGAAAAAACAAAAAAATATATGTTTAAACATTCTATTCGTTTTCGTTACCCAGACTATTCATTAAAAAAAATAAAAGAAGCTGTAAAAACATTATCCGCTAAACAACAAGAAATATTATATTTGAGATACGGAAAAAATTTATTATCTTTTAACGAATTCCCAAACGACGAAAAAAAGTATTCGCAAGCTTTATGTATAGCGCATAAAAAATTAGAAGAGACATTAGAAAAAAAGAGTTTTGAAATTCATCCTGAATCTTTACGAGCTAAACTTTCAAATTATAGTTATGAAGAATTAGAAGGATTTATAAAAAAGATTCCAGTAAAATACCAAAATATTCTTTATTTACGCTATGGAAAAGAATTAAATAAATATCATCCATTTCCTAAAGATAAACCCTATCAAAATTACTATAATTTGCATAAAAAAGCTTGGTCTGCTTTAATGGACACAATAAATGGAATAAAAGTTGTTGAAGAAGAACCAAGAACAATTATTAATTCTTATAAAAAAGAAGATTTGCTTTATGCAATTGCGAAATTAAGTGAACCAGATCAAACAGCAATCTATCTTAGACATGGTAGAGATTTAACACAAAATATTTTATGGGCAAAAATAAGTGCACCAGCGGGTAAACACGAAAATTATTATCAACAAAAATACTATAATTGCTATTCCAAAATTGATGAAATTTTACAAGAAAGAGAAGATAAAAAAAGAGTTTTTCTAAATGCATTTATGGAAAAAATAGGAAATTATGCATATGAAGAAGTACTAAAAGCCATTTTATTTTTGCCAAAAGAAGAACAAGAAGTAATTATTCTCAAGCATGGTAAGGATTTAACTGCATTTCATCCATGGCCTTATAATAAGCCTTATAATTTTTATATAAAATTATACCAAAATGCTATTCATGATCTAAAACATATTTTAAAAAATGAAAAATTCTCTATAAAACTACAAGAACAAAAAACAGATTCTGAAAAAGAACAATTATCAGAAGAAAAAATAAATTTGTTAAAAGCAAAACTTTATGAAGAAGTATATCAAAAATATCGTGCTATAATTGATTCTAATATATTAGAAGCCATTATTAACCGTATCGTAAATAGTGAAAATTATCAAGAAAACATAGAGGAATATCAAACACAAATAGAAAATGAAATACTTTTATATTTATTGAATATTTATAAAGAGAATCCCGATACTTTTCAAAACAGGCTTTTATTAGATAGAATAAAAATGCTTTTTAGAAAAAAAATAAAAAAACAATATCGAGATAACTCAAGCAAAAAAATTGATCTAGCGATTGAAGAAGCCTTTATTTCCTATACAGGAGAAAGAAGTTTTGAAGAAGAATTAGCCTTGAAAATCAAAAAAATGAAAGATGAGGTAAAAAAATAAAAGTTATTCTTTAAAAAAGAGAAAAAAAGTTCTATAATAATACAAGTTTTAATTTTTATATCAACAAAAAAGGACGTGTAATAAATGTACTATAATGAAAATTTTTTAAATGAAGATTCTCTACCAAAACAATTACCTGAAAATGAACTAATGGAATGTTTTCAAAAATTTTATGAGGGTGACATAGAAGCAAAAAATAGAATTATTGTACATAATCTTCGTTTGGCAAGATGGATTGCAACACAGTATGATAATACAGGAATCGAGAAAGAAGAATTGATTTCTTTAGGGGCAATTGGGCTTATAAAAAGCGTCAATGCATTTGATATAACAAAGGGGATAAAATTTGCTACTTATGCAGCAAGAGTAATACACAATGAAATACGAATGTACTTACGTTACAACAAAAAATTTAAAGAAACAAGTAATTTAGAAGATATTTTAAATGCGGATTTTGACGGAAATGAATTAAGACTTAAAGATGTAGTACCTGATGAAAAAGCAGAGTTTGAGGATAGAGTTATTAATAATAGATTTAATGCAAAAGTAAAGCAAACAGCAAAAGAACTTTTAACCGAAAGAGAATATATAATTATTAGCTATTTATATGCTTTGGATGGTACACGCAAAACTCAAAAAGAAATTGCAGAAATATTAAATATATGCCAAAGTTATGTCAGCCGAATAGAAAAAAAAGCGCTAAGAAAATTACGTGGCATCGAAAAACAAATTAGTGAAGTGGAAGAATATCGTAAAAATACAAAAGGAAATGCTGTTATAGAAGAGAGTGCTTCTGTAGAAGAAAGCGTTGAAAAGAAGATGAGTGCAAAAAAAGTAGAAAAAAAATCTCCTGCAAAACCCAAAGAAAACAACATTATTGCTATTCATGAAACAGAGGAAGAAGTTGATTTTGAAATTTTTGTAAATCTTTTAAAACTTTTTCCACCAGAAGAAATAAAATTATATGCAAAATTTAGAAATATAGATTTAGAAGAGCAAGAAAATCACCCTGCAAAAATAGCCTGGGGGGGGGGTTGCTCTTATCCAACCAAACAAAGTGACTATATAGAAATCATTGAAAACGATTTAAGAAAAATGTATGAATGTTACAGCCTATGTAGAAAAAGAGGCATAAATAAACTCGATGCCTATGAAAAAACAAAAAAGTATATAATTATACATTCTCTTCGCTTTCGCTATCCAGACTATGCATTGGAAGAATTAAAAGCCGCTGTAAAAAAATTATCAAACAAACAACAAGAAATATTATATTTAAGATATGGACAAGATTTATTATCTTTTAATGAATTTTCAAAAGATAGAAAAAATTTTTTTAGCGAACTATCATATGCACTCAAAAAATTAGAAGAAGCATTAGAAAAAAGGAGTTTTGACATTCATCCAAAATCTTTACGCGCTAAACTTCCAAATTATAGTTATGAAGAATTAGATGGATATATAAAAACGATGCGAAGAAAATACCAAGATATTCTTTATTTACGCTATGGAGAAAAATTAGATGAATATCATTTTTTATCTCAAGATAAGCCTTATTATTATAAATTGCATAAAAGAGCTTTGGCTGCTTTAATGGATATAATAAATGGAAAAAATGTGGGTAAAGAACAAAGAACAATTATTAATACCTATAAAAAAGAAGATTTATTGTATGCCCTTCCTAAATTAAGTGAACCAAATCAAACAGCAATCTATCTTAGACATGGGAAAGATTTAAGTCAAAATATTTCATGGAAAAGAATAAGTGTTCCAGCAGGAGAAGATAAAGATTATTATAGCCGAAAATACTATAATTGCTATTCCAGAATTGATACTATTTTAAAACATAGAGAAAAGGCTTCTTTAAATGTATTTATAAAAAAAGTAGGAAATTATTCGTATGAAAAAATACAACAGGCAATTTTATTTTTACCAAAAGAAGAGCAGAAAGTTATTTTTCTAAGACATGGGGAAGATTTAACAAAATATAATCCATGGCCAATGAATAAACCTTATAATTATTACCTAAAGTTATATGAAAATGCAATTAACAATTTAAAATATATCTTAAGGTTTGGAAAAAGTCCTGAAAAATTGCAAGAACAAAATAAATCACCTAAAAAGGAGATACCTTTAAAAACAACTTCACAAAAACAAAAATCAGATAGTAATAATCGTAAAAATCCCAAAAATATACTAGCAGAAGTGAATAAAGAAGACTTTTTATGGACTATCCAATTTTTAAATGAAAATCAATTAAGTATTTTACATTTGCGTCATGGAGAACATTTTGATCAATTGCTAGATTGGCCAAAAAAGGTTCCTGAAGGAAAATACAAGAATTATTATAGCGTTACTTATTACAACACATGTAATCGAATCAAAAATATCCTGGGAAATCAAAAAAAATTTATAAAAAGAACAAATACACCAATTTCTGAAATGAATAAAACAGAAAATCTGGGTGTAAAAAAAGAACAATTAACAGAAGAGAAAATGAATTTGTTGAAAGCAAAACTTTATGAAGAATTATATAAAAAATATAAAACTTTAATTGATGCCAATGTATTAGAAAAAATGATTAACCATATTGTAAATATTGAAAATTATCAGGAAAACATAGATGAATATCAAACACAAATAGAAAATGAAATCCTTTTATATTTATTAAATATTTATAAAGAAAATTTAGGTGCCGTACAAAGTCAGATTTTATTGGATAGAATAAAAATACTGTTTAGAAATAAAGTAAAAAAACAATATAAAAATATTTCTATGGAAAAAATTGATATTGCCATTGAAGAAGCATTTATTTCTTATACAGGAGAAAGAAGTTTTGAAGAAGAATTAGAATCAAGAATAAGAAATTAGAATCTACGCTTTATCGGCGTTTTTTCTTGCATTTTTTTAATTTTCTGCTAAAATAACATGAAAAAAAGAGGGGGGAGGTAAAGTATCATGGTTCTAAATGAAGAACAACAAAAATTGTTTAATAAATACGCTTTTACCAATATTTCAGAAATAGATTTTTTAAATATTTACAATAAAGCTAGCCAAGAAGAAAAGTTTAAGACTATATTTAGAAAAGAAATAAATGCTTATTTAGAAAAGAATATGAATATAAAGATTATCTTAAATTATTTAGAGACATTAAAAATAGATGATACTAAACCTTTTGACAAAATACGAGAAGCTTTAAAACCATTTTTTAAATTACTAAATGATGCAAATTACCTTCTAACTCCAAATGACACAATAGAACTTTTAAAACAACCCCTGTTTACATCTTTATTTTCTAAATTTTTTAAAACTGCACAAGAAATTGAGGAAGATAGACTAGAAAACTTTATTGCTGAAGAAACCCAATTAGAAGTATTATGTGATAAATATATAGAAGAAAATGAAATAGAGATTATATCATTAGAAAAAGACATGAACGAAGAGTATCCAGATGAATATACAGGGAATGGCATACTACAATATTATCAAGAAATCAGTAGAATTCCTTTGCTTACTTTTCAAGAAGAACAAGAATTAGGGAAAAGAATGGAAAATGAGGATGAAGAAGCCAGAAAAAAATTAGAAGAAGCAAACCTACGCCTTGTGGTAAGTATAGCAAAACGCTATAGAAATCGAGGTTTAGATTTAGATGATTTAATCCAAGAAGGGAATTTAGGTTTAATAAAAGCATGTGAAAAATTTGATTATAAAAAAGGATATAAATTTTCAACATATGCCAAATGGTGGATTAGATAATTTATAACAAATGCTTTAATTAATCAAACTAGAACAATAAGAATACCTCTACGAGTAGTAAGAACTATTAATAAAATGATAAAAACAGAAGAAATATTAACTCAAGAACTTGGGTGTACTCCTTCTGTAGAACAAGTGGCAGTTAAAATGCATCTCCCCGTAGAAAAAGTGAGTGAAATTAATAAAGCAAATAAAATAATAACAACTTCACTAAACCAACTAATAGTAGAGGATGAAGAAGCAAAACTTGAAGATTTTATTCCAGATAAAAAAACGGAAGTAGCAGACTTGGTAACTGATAAAATGAATTTTATTATACTATTAAAAAACTCTAAAAAAATATTAACAGAAAGAGAATACCAAGTTTTAGTATTAAGATACGGTTTATATGGAAATAAAATTCAAACACAAAAGGAAACAGCCAAAGTTTTAAATGTTACGTATCAACGTATTCAACAACTGGAATCAAAAGCTTTGAGAAAATTGCGTAATCACTGTAAAATTCAAAAATTATATCCTTATGAAAGCACAAATATAACATCTTCTTATAACTTAAAAACTCCGAATGTTAAAACGAACAATACAGGCAAGACACCTAAGAAAAATAAAAATAAGCAAATAGAACTACTAGAAGTTTCAAAAGAAAAATTGGCAGAAGAAAAAATAAATTTGTTAAAAGGAAAACTTTATGAAGAATTATATAAAAAATATAAAACTTTAATTGATACTAATACATTAGAAATAATCATAAATCGTATCGTCATTATCGAAAATGACCAAGAAAACATAAATGAATATCAAACGCCAATAGAAAATGAAATCCTTTTATATTTATTAAATATTTATAAAGAAAATTCAACTTCAGTACAAAACCAGATTTTATTAAATAGAATAAAAATACTTTTTAGAAATAAAGTTAAAAAACAATATCCTAATATTTCTATAGAAAGAATCGATATTGCCATCGAAGAAACATTTATTTCTTATACAGGAGAAAGAAGTTTTGAAGAAGAATTAGAATCAAGAATGAAAAATTAGAATTTGCGTCCTTTCAGCGTTTTTTCTTGCATTTTTTTAATTTTCTGCTAAAATAACATGACAAAAGAGGGGGGAAAATTATAATGGTTTTAAGTAAAGAACAACAAAAATTGTTTATTAAATATGATTTTACAAATATTTCAGAGACAGATTTTCTAATTATATACAGTAAAGCCGCTCAAGAAGAAAAAAAGTTTAAAATTGTATTTAAAAAAGAAATGAATGCCTATTTAGAAGAGAATATAGATATAAATATTATCTTAAATTATTTAGATACATTAAACATAGATTATACAAAGTCATTTAACAAAGTAAGAGAAGCTTTAAAACCATTTTTCAAATTATTAAATGATGCAAATTATATTTTAACGCCAAAAGACACAATAGAGCTTTTAAAACATCCACTTTTTGAAAATTTGTTTTCTAGTTTTTTTAAATCTGAAAAAGAAATAGAAGAAAATAGATTAGAGAAATTTATTGATGAAGAAACGCAATTAGAAATACTATGCGATAAATATATAGAAGAAAATGAAATAAAGATTATACCTTCTCAAGAAGAAAGTAATGATGAGTATACAGAAGAATATACAGGAGATGGTATACGACAATATTACCGAGAAATAAATAGAATTCCTCTACTATCTTTCCAAGAAGTACAAGAATTAGGAAAAAGAATGGAAAATGGAGATGAAGAAGCCAGAAAAAAATTAGAAGAAGCAAATCTACGTCTTGTAGTAAGCATAGCAAAACGATATAAAAACCGTGGTTTGTTTTTTGAAGATTTAATTCAAGAAGGAAACTTAGGTTTAATAAAAGCATGTAAAAAATTTGATTATAAAAAAGGATATAAATTTTCAACATATGCTACCTGGTGGATTAGACAAGCAATACAACGAGCATTGGCAGATGGAAAAACGATAAGAGTTCCGGTATATATGACAGAAGCCACTAATAAGATGAATAGAGTATATGCTGAATTAACACAAACGCTTGGGTGTCCTCCTTCTATAGAACAAGTTGCACATAAAATGAATATTCCTATGGAAATAGCAAGGAAAATCGAAAACGTAAGAAAAATAGAGACAACATCATTAACCCAACCTATAGGAGAGGAAGAAGAAACGAAGCTTGAAGATCTTATTCCAGATGCGAATTCAGAAATAGCAAATAATATAACAGATAAAGAAAATTTTATTGAATTATTAAAAATGTCAAAAGAAGTCTTAACAGAAAAAGAATATCAAATCTTAATATTAAGATATGGTCTATATGATAATATTGAGCGAACACAAAAAGAAGTTAGCAAAATCTTAAATATTTCATATCAAACTATTCGACAAACTGAAGCAAAAGCATTAAGAAAATTACGCAGTAGCCATAGAATTAAAAAATTAAACCCTTATAAAGAAGCAAGTACAACAGCTTCTGTTTCTACAACAATACTAAAAGTCACTAATAATGTACCTCAACAAAAAATAGTACTACAAAAACAAACTTCCACTCTTATTAATGAGAAGAAGACCCAGTCAAATGAAAATAATGCATCTATCGCCGTAACAGAAAAAGAACAATTAACAGAAGAAAAATTAGATTTGTTAAAAGCAAAACTTTATAAAGAATATAAAAGTTTAATTGATTCTAAAGTATTAGAATCAATAATTAACAATATTGTTAATTATGAAGGACTTAATATTAAAGAATACCAGCCGCAAATAGAAAATACGATACTATTATATTTGTTAAATTTATATAAAGAAAATCCAGATGCAATGCGAAACAAGCTTTTATTAAATAGAATAAAATTGGTTTTTAGAAAAAAAGTAAAAAAACGATATAAAAATATTTCTATAGAAAGAATCGATATTGCCATTGAAGAAGCGTTCACTTCCTATACGGGTGAAAGAAGTTTTGAAGAAGAATTAAATTCGAGAATGAAAAATTAGAATTTACAACACAAAGGAGGAAATTTTAATGAATTTTAATCAAGAAAAAATGAATTCTACTATAAATAATTTAACTAAGAAAGACTCTCAATCAAACATAGTTGATTTAGTTATACCTAAACAACCACCACAAATAGTTGAAAGAAGAGAACAATTAACAACGGAAAAACGAAATTTAGCAAATTCGTTATTTTATAAAAATTTGCATATGAAATATAAAAATTTAATTAATTCTAATGTACTAGAATCAATCGTTTATAATATTATAAATGAGAGAAATCAAGGTTTAGAATCGTATTCTATTCAAATAGAAAATGCAATCCTTTTATATTTATTAAATATATATAAACAAACAAAAAGGCCATTACAAAAAAAAGGCTTATTAGACAGAATAAAAATAATTTTTAGAGGTGAAATAAAAAAACAATATCCAAACATCTCAAGTCAAAAAATTGACCTAGCAATTGAAGAAACATTCATTTCCTATACAGGAGAAAGAAGCTTTGAAGAAGAATTAGCTATAAAAATGAATTCCACTATAAATAATTTAGTCAAAAAAGATTCTCCATCAGAAATATCTAAACAACCACAAATGACGGAAAGAAAAGAACAATTAACGACTGAAAAAAGAAATTTAGCAAATACGTTATTTTATAAAGATTTTTATATGAAATATAAAAGCTTAATTGATTCAGATGTATTAGATTTAATCATTTCTAGTATTGTAGATAGAGAAAATCAAAACTTAGAGGCATATGCTATTCAAATAGAAAATGCAATCCTTTTATATTTATTAAATATATATAAACAAACAAAAAGGCCATTACAAAAAAAAGGCTTATTAGACAGAATAAAAATAATTTTTAGAGGTGAAATAAAAAAACTATATCCAAACATCTCAAGCCAAAAAATTGATCTAGCGATTGAAGAAACATTCATTGCATATACAGGAGAAATAGATTTTCAAGATGAAGTTAGTAAAAGAATAAAATCATTTATATCTAAAAAATAAAAAAGTCTTATCTACAAAATAAGGTTTTTTATTTGTAACAAAAACAATTGTATGGTATACTATTTATGGTGAAGTATATGTTCAGTTTTATAAAAGGAAAAATAAAAGAAACAGAAAAGAATTATATAACATTAGAAAATAATGGAATCGGATATCAAATTTTCGTAGCCAATCCCTTTAGTTTTCAAATAGAAGAAGAAAAAACAATTTATATCTATACGCATATTCGAGAAGATGAATTTTCTTTCTATGGGTTCAATACCATGGAAGAAAAAGATCTATTTTTACGTTTAATTAATGTAAAAGGTCTAGGACCCAAAATGGCTTTACCTATGTTTGCTTTAGGAAGTGTAGCAGGAATTATTAATGCCATTGATCGAGAAAATATTCTTTATTTAACAAAATTCCCTAAAATTGGAGAAAAAATTGCCCATCAAATCATATTAGATTTAAAAGGAAAATTATCAAAAGGAGAAAACACTTCCACAACTGGTTTAGAAGAGGTTGTAGAAGTATTAGAAAGTTTAGGGTATAAAACAAGTGACATCAAAAAAATATTGCCTAAATTACCAACTGACTTAAAAATAGAAGAACAAGTAAAAGAAGCATTAAAACTATTATTAAAATAAGAAAGGAGCTTTTATGGAAGAAAGAATTATAGATGCTGAAGAAAAAAAAGAAGATATTTTTGATAGAAATATTCGTCCGCAAAACTTAGAAGAATATGTGGGCCAAAAAGAAATAAAAGAAAATTTAAGAGTTTTTATTAAAGCGGCATTAATGCGCAGTGAACCATTAGATCATGTTTTATTATATGGGCCTCCAGGACTTGGAAAAACTACACTTGCTCATATTATTGCAAACGAACTAGGAACAAATATAAAAACGGCGAGTGGACCATCCATCGAAAAAACAGGAGATTTAGCAGCCATATTGTCGACTCTTGAACCAGGAGACGTATTATTTATTGACGAAATCCACAGGATGCCTAAATTTATTGAAGAAGTTTTATATCCTGCCATGGAAGACTTTGAAATCGATTTAGTGATTGGTAGTGAAGGAAAATCTCGTAATATCAAAATTGATTTACCACCATTTACGCTTGTTGGAGCAACGACACGTGCAGGAGATATTTCCTCCCCCTTAAGAGACCGTTTTGGAATCATTTCAAAATTAGAATATTACAAAGAAGAAGAATTAGAAAGCATTATTAAACGTACAAGCAGAGTACTAGAAATGCCTATAGAAGATACTGCCGCAAAAGAACTTTCGAAACGCTGTCGTAAAACACCACGTATTGCCAATCGTTTATTTAAAAGAGTTCGTGATTTTGCTTTGGTAGAAGGTGATTCTTGTATTACAAAAGATTTAGCAATGAATTCTTTAAATCGTTTAAAAGTTGACCAATTTGGTTTAGATGCAATAGATATTGAATATTTAACAAGCCTGATTACAAAATTTAATGGTGGACCAGTTGGTGTAGATACAATTGCCACATCTATTGGGGAAGAAGTCTCAACTATCGAAGATGTTGTAGAACCATTCCTATTGCAAGAAGGATTTATCAAAAGAACCCAAAGAGGTAGAATGGCTTGTGAAAAAGCCTACGACCACTTAAAAATTGAACACAATAGTACTATGTTTTAAGAAAGGAAAAAATAAAAATGTTAACATTAGATTCTGGAATCTTAAAAGATAATATAAAAATGGAATGCAAATACTATGAAATTGAGGAAAAATGCCAAGAAATAGTTAAATCATTTTGTTTAGAAAAAGAAGAAAATCAAAAAATATTTCAGGATTTTGCATCCAATTACCATACGTTTCGTCCCTTTTTTGATTTTGTGGTATGCGTTTTAGGATATAAAATTTTAAATCCTCAAATGGAGCAAAACAAAATTTTGGTTGGAAAAGAGAATCATATGTATGTTTATAAAACAAATGAAAATGCATTCGAAGAAAATTTCCGTTATGGACTTAGCGATGACAAAACTTTAAATGTTTATCCTATGTCTTTAGATTCTTCCAGTTTCCATGATTGCTATATTGACTGGAATAATCACCATATATTGCCTAATGATATGGCAGGGCATACGCAAGTTATCCAGCAAATATTAAACATGCTTCTTATTTCCAACAAAGAAGTTTGTGAAGAATACCTTACATTTAAGTCTGATATTAGCTATTTTGTAAGTCGTTACTTACCAATTATTCGCTTTCAAGCAGATAGACAAGGTAGAATGATTATTACACAAAGTGTGTATCGAAAAAAGAATATAACCCAAAAACAAGATGCTTTTATCAGCGATTTACTTGATAATAGGTATACCTATCCATCCTTTTTACACGATATAGAAAAAAAAGATTCCTATGATAATTCAAAAGACTTAAGCAGTACCTTATCCTATGATAGTAATTTTTCACAAGCAAGCATATTAAAACCATAATAGAATTATGAAAGGAAGATAACATGGATTCAATGGATTGCACACTATATTCTCCAGACGGAAAAGAAATAAAATGCAAATATTATGAAATAGAAGAAAAATGTAAAGAAATCATTGAAAATGCAATTATAGAAGAACCAAAACTTGAAAAAAATTTTCTAGAATTTAGAAAAAAATACACTTATTTTAAACCGTATTTTGACTTTGTACTCTCTAAACTAGGTTATACTCTTTTAAATCCTTTTGATCTAGAAGATGCCTATCTCTATGTTTTAGAAGATTGTATAATAATATATTATAAGGGAGAAGAATTTGAATTATTTCCTCTAAGTGATGATGAACATATTGGATTATATCAAGTATCTGAAGATAATTTAGAACTTTCAATGGTAGATGAAAATTTAAATGGTATTAAACCAAAAGATTATAGACATTTATTTACTTCACGTCTCATTTTACATAATTACTTTATAAACGATAAAGACCTTTATATAGAATATTTAAGAAAGAGAGATACTTTTTCCTTATATGATTATACAACTTTCTTAATTTATCATAAGCCTTTTCTAAGATTAGATAAGAGTGTTAAAACAGAAAAAACTAAAAACCTTGTCGTTTTTAAAGATTGTGATATTTTCTATCAAATACAAGGGTGTCTAGAAAACGTTTCTGAAAAACAAGATACATGGATGCAAAAGATAATCATCAAAAATATAATAAAAAAAGAAGATATTAAACTGTCTTCAAAAGAAAGAATTGAGAGTAGATTAAAATGAGTACAGAAGAATTTAATTATGAATTACCAGAAAAATTAATTGCTCAAACGCCATTAAAAGACCGTGCGTCTTCTCGTCTTTTAGTCATGGACCGTAAAACTGGTAATTTAGAACATAAACACTTTACAGATATTTTAGAGGATTTAAATTTTGGGGATGTACTTGTACTAAATGACACAAAAGTAATTCCGGCAAGACTCATTGGAAGAAAACAAGAAACGAATGCTACCATTGAACTTCTATTATTAAAAGAAGTAAGCTCGGATTGTTGGGAATGTTTATCTAGACCCGCTAAACGTCTACAAATGGGAACAAAGATAGAATTTGGAGAGTCTTTATTAGTTGCGGAAGTTATAGAAAAAAAAGAAAGTGGAATGGTAATTGTTAAATTTTCATACCAAGGTATTTTTCTCAAAATACTAGATAAGCTAGGAGAAATGCCACTACCTCCATATATTCATGAAAAGTTAGCAGAAAAAGATCGCTATCAAACCGTATATGCTAAAAATATTGGGAGTGCTGCAGCACCAACAGCCGGATTACATTTCACAGATGACTTATTAGAAAAAATAAAAGAAAAAGGAATTATAATTACGAGAGTAACTCTTCATGTGGGACTAGGTACATTTAGGCCAGTAGAGGTAAGTGATGTAACCAAACATGAGATGCATAGTGAATTTTATAAAATGAGTAAAGAAACAGCTGAAATTTTAAATAAAGCCAAAAAAGAAAAGAGAAGAATAATTGCCGTTGGAACCACCTCAACGAGAACATTAGAAACGGTAATGCAAAAATACCACAAATTTAAAGAATGTGCAGGAAATACCAATATATTTATTTATCCAGGTTTTAAATTTCAAGCGATTGATGGTTTAATTACTAATTTTCATTTACCAAAAAGTACTCTTATCATGCTTGTTAGCGCCTTTTCAAAAAAAGAATATATCTTAAAGGCTTATCAAGAAGCAGTGAAAGAAGAATATCGTTTCTTTTCCTTTGGAGATGCAATGTTTATAAAATAAAAATGAATTCTTACAATTTCTGTTGGGATTCATTTTCTATTGTTAGAAATTTCTCGTTATAAACCCCTTTCTAATTTAGTATATGTGAATCAGCAAAAGACCTAAAAATACCATAAATTTCAAATTATAAATGCAATCTCAAAAAAAGAGTGTTATACTAAAAAACATGAGGTGAGTAGGTTGAAAAAGAATTATATCAAACTTGAAAAAAGGGAATATCCTAAAATTAAATACTTTGAAAACGAAAAAGATGTTTTTGGTTACACCGATGTCATACAAATAGAAGACATAACAGTATTTATCATGTTTATGGCTAACAAAAACGGCTATCCTGTAGAATACATTGAAAATAGTTATTTTGAACAAAAAGACAAACCAATAACAAAAGGACCTTTTTGGCTATTAGATTATAAAAGAGATTTATTAAAACGTATTAAACAAGATTTAGCAAATAAACAAGAGGAAACAAAAGGAAGATAAGATAGAAAAGGGGTAAGAATGAAACTAGATTTTAAACTAAAAAAAGAAGAAAAAAATACTCAAGCAAGACTTGGCGAAATTAACTATGATGGAAAAATATTGGAAACACCCATGTTTATGCCAGTGGGAACCCAAGCGACAGTAAAAACCTTGTCTCCTGAAGAAATAAAAGAAATGCAAGCCGGAATTATTCTTTCGAATACATATCACTTATGGTTACGTCCTGGAGAAGATGTAGTAAACCATGCGGGAGGATTACACAAATTTATGAATTACGACGGACCTATTTTGACAGATTCTGGCGGATTTCAAGTTTTTTCTTTAGCAAAACCAAAAGATATCACAGAAGAAGGAGTTATATTTAAAAATCACTTAAATGGAGACAAATTAATGCTCACTCCTGAAAAATCAATTGAAATTCAAAATAAATTGGATAGTGATATAGCAATGAGTTTTGATGAATGCCCTCCAGCAAGTGCATCCCATGATTATTTAAAACAAAGTATTGAAAGAACCCTAAGATGGGCTAAAAGAGGAAAAGAAGTCCATAAGAATCCCAATCAAATGCTTTTTGGGATTGTCCAAGGTGGAGCTTATGAAGACTTACGAAAATATAGTGCAACAGAAACAGTTAAATTAGACTTTGACGGATATAGCATTGGAGGAGTAGCAAACGACCATGAAAGTAAGGAAGATATGTATGCCGCTTTTTCCTATTCTACAAAATACTTACCAAAAGACAAAATAAGATATGCAATGGGAATTGGAGAACCAATTGATATTATTGAAGGTGTAATAAGAGGAATTGATATTTTCGACTGTGTAAGTCCAACTCGTTTAGCAAGACATGGACACGCATTTACCAAAAATGGAAAAATTAATATAAAAAACGCTAAATATAAAGAAGATTTTACTCCAATTAGCGACTCATGTGATTGTTATGCCTGTAAGAATTATACAAAAGCCTATATAAAACACTTAATTAACTGTGAAGAAACCTTTGGAGCAAGATTATTATCCATTCATAATATTCGTTTCTTAATTCACCTTACAGAAGAAATTAGAGAGGCCATAAAAAAAGATGAGATTATAGAATATCGAGACCAATTTCTAAAAAACTATTGTGGAGGAACTTATGGAAAGAAATAAAATTATTATTTATGCAACAGCGCTTATTTTAGTATTATTAATTGCTATACCCTCCACTTATAAAGTAGTAAAAAAACACAATGATAGGCTTCTTAAAAATACAATCCAAAAAATAGAAGAAACAGCAAAAGATTGCTATTATAATAACTCATGTGTAGAAGAAAGAATTACTTTAACAGAACTCTATGAAAAAACAGGTTTAACGACAATGAGTAATCCCATAACTAAAAAAATATACAATGAAGAATCTTATGTAAGTGTTCAAGATAATTTTAAATTTATAGAAGTAGAATAAAGAAATGAAACAAACTTTTGAAAACAATAATAAACAATTTTTGATTGGAGGAATGAATTATGAATATTGAGTTTATTAATGATGCATATACAACAGATGGTTTGAAATTACCCATGGTTCACTTTGAAAGCAAAGAAAAAGATATATGTGTTATATGTATACATGGGACGTGTGGAACCATTATAGATAATTATTTTGCTACTGTGTGGGGTAAATTTTTAGCAGAAAAAAATATCGGCTTTATTTACGAGCATAATAGAGGACATTCGATTGAAAATGATATTGTAATGAGAGATGGCTCATTTGAAAGATATGGTTGTATGTATGAAATA
The DNA here is from genome assembly GCA_964430695.1 of uncultured Muribaculaceae bacterium. Taxonomy (GTDB): domain Bacteria; phylum Bacillota_I; class Bacilli_A; order RF39; family UBA660; genus MGBC108787. The sequence goes on from CAYSFO010000006.1 coordinate 33,096, forward strand.
TTTGAAGAATGTATTTATGATATAGATTTAGCAATAGAGACAGCCAAAAAGAAAGGATATAAAAGAATTATTCTATTAGGACACAGTTACGGATGTAATAAAGTAATTTACTATTACTATATAAAACATCCAAATATTTTAGGAATAATACTTGCAAGTGCCCCAGATATGGTAGGGTCTCATTTATCTGTACAATCTAAAGAGTACAAAGAATTACTTGAAGAAGCAAAAAATAATATAGATAATAATGAACCAACAAAATTACTACATAAAATGATTGAGGATTATATGTATATGAGCTCACAAACTTATTATAATTGGTATAATGAAAACTCAAAACTTAATAATTTGCCAGTGATTGCTAATCCAGAACACTGGGAACAATTTGAAGCAATTGATGTCCCAATTCTTACTTTTTCTGGTTCTAAAGAAAAAGATTATTATTTACATTTAGACTTATTAAAAGAAAAAGCAAAAAATTGTAATAACTTTGAATATAAAATTATAGAAGGAACAGGTCATACCTACAAAAAGAAAGAAATAGAAATTGGTAATCTAATTTATGAGTGGATTAAAAACTCATTTTTATAGACCATTATTTCTTAAAAGAAGAACAAAATTTAAAAAGATAAAGTACACCTTTATTCTTTTTTTGTATTAATCCCAATAGTAGCACCTAAAATACTAGAAAATAACAAAATGAAATAATAAATGATTCTAACAAATTTAAATCCTGAATGATAAAAAATCAAATTGATTAAAAATAAACTTACTACTAAAAACAAGCCCATTTTTAAACCTGCAACAAATCCTTTTGCTTCTGTACGTTTTCCTGCTTTAAATCCAAACAATAAAAAGAGAATTATTAAATAAATCATTCCTAGAATAGTAACTACTTTACTACTAAAAAAGAAATAATAGAGAATACTAATGACTAAACTTCCTCCTAATAAGAATCCCAAAAACTTTAAAAAAGTCATGCCATATTCTTTCACTAATTTCATGCTTATCACCTACTAAATATATATGAGCCTGTTTAAAAACTTATGAAAAGAACCATAATAAAAGTGGAGGATATATTTATGGAACTATTTACCATTATTTGTAGAACAACATTCTTTTACTTTTTTATTGTACTTGCTTATCGTATTATGGGAAAAAGAGAAATTGGGCAACTCGGAATTATTGATTTAATTGTATCCATTCTAATTGCTGAATTAGTAGCCATTAGTATTGAAAACATTAAAGATTCTATCTTTTTTACCATTATTCCTATCGCCTTACTAGTCATTCTTGAACTTGCTTTGGCTTTTATTAGTATTAAATCGCGCACTTTCAGAACTCTCTTTGGCGGAAAACCATCGTTAATTATCGTAAACGGAAACGTTAATTATAAGGAGATGGTTCGTCAAAGATATAGCATGGATGATTTATTATTAAGTTTACGCCAGAAAGAAATTAAAAGCATTGAGGAAGTAGAATATGCCTTTTTAGAGCCAAATGGAAAACTATCGATATTTAAATACAACCTTTTCCATCGACATAGCAACTATCCCATGCCAATTATTTTAGATGGAAAAATACAAGAAAAAGCTTTAAGTTTTATCAAAAAAGATAAACGATGGTTACAACAAGAACTGGCAAAGAAAAATCTTGGGGTAGAAGATGTTTTCTATGCCTTTAAGAAAAAAAGTAAAATATTTTTAATCAAAAAAAGTAATTTATAATCTCATGGAATGTAAAAATGAAAAACTTCCTACTTTTATACTAGAAAAAATATGTTATTATATAGGTATAGTAAGTTTAGGAGGTTTTTATTATGGCAGAAATAAAAGTCATTACCATTGAGGAAAATGAAAGTTTTTTAAGACAAGTGTCCAAAGAAGTAGATGTAAACGATAAAGATTTAAAAGACGAAATTTTAATTTTGGAACAATATTGTTTGGAAAATGATGTCTTGGCAATGGCTGCAGTACAATTAGGAATTCCTAAAAGATTAATTTATGTAAAAAATACAAATTTAGAATTAGTAAGAAAATATCGTGCAAATAGTGAAACAGAAGAAGATAAAAAACATAATGAAGCTAAAGTTTTAATAAATCCAGTTATCACTTTACGAGAAGGATTAACAGATTATTGGGAAGGGTGTGCTAGTTGCTTAGATAACATGGGCCATGTAAAAAGACCCTATAAAATTAAAGTCGAATATGATGATCTAGAAGGAATAAAACATATAGAAGAATTCACAGGGTTTGCAGCAACCGTTTTATCTCATGAAATGGACCATTTAGACGGAATTCTTCATATGGATATTGCCGATGAAATCATTGTAATGACAAGAGAAGAAAGCAAAGCTTGGAGTCAAGAACATGATTACCATATTATTTCGAAAACAGGGGACTATGAGGAATTAAACAAAACAACAAAACTAGAATTAATCAAAAAGAATTAAAAATTAAGAATATACAATAACTAGGGTTAATGGTATAATAAAGATAAGAAAAAGGGTGAATGTATGGCTATTAGAAAAAAAATAGAAAAAATGAAAACAGTATTATTTTTTATGATTTTAGCAAATATTTGTCTAATTTTTCTTTGTTTTCTATTTCTTATAAAACACATAAATCACCTAACAGTAACCCATGCCTTCAAAGATTTTAACTCTTCTAGCAAGTATAGTTTATATTTAGAAAAAGATAGAAATTGTAAAAGGCAAAAACAGAATCTATTTACGATTGAAAATGTTCATTTTTATGGTTATTGCATAAAAAGTATTACTATTTATTATAACCATGCCTATTTACCACTAAAAGAGACATTAGAAAAAAAGTATTTAACCTTTGATGAACTTTTAAAAGATGCCACAGTAATAAATAGAGATTCTTTAATAAAAAAATATCAAAAAAATGCTTATACAATAACAGTGTATCCATTATATCCTGATTATACGGAAGTAATATTTAGTTCTATGACTAGAGATTACGTTTTAAATTGACATATTAAATTTTAAATGTATAATAGTGAAAAAGGTTATAGAAAGAGGAAGTATATGTATCCCAAAACTTTATATGAATTATTAATACTCATTGATACCAAAAAACAATATAGTGAAATTGCCAGTTTGTCTTTAGATGAAGATATTAAAAGACGTTATATTCTGCTGCGAAACAAAATTTCTGAATTAATATTTAAAATAATGGAAGTACTTAATATAACCATTGAAGATTTAAATCAATTTTATAAAGAAATGATGGATTATTTAAAAGAAAGAAAAGCAGAAAATCCAGAATGCTCCACTATAGCTTCTTATTTTCAAAACTTTGATGAATTACCGTATAATGATTCGAAAAGAAAAACGTACCATACAATAGTCAATTTAGATCCATTATTCAAAAAAATCATGGGTAGAGAAGCATTGAAACAAAAAGTGCAAATAGAAACTACAATAGGAATGTCTCTAAACTTAGCTGAAACAAACTACGATATTTATGGGCTTACCGAGGCAAAAAATAATTGGAAAAATGCTATAGACTCTTTACAAAAAGAAGGAAAAATAACAGAAGAACAAAAAGCATATTATGACATGTATATAGACTATCTTGCTGATTTCTATTGGAGTATAATTAATCAAGAGCAAGAAAAGTATGATGATACCTTAAATAGTGAAATAGGACAAAAAAGATAATTTCTAGACCGAAATTACTTTTTTTATTTTGACGAAATTAGTAAATACAACAAATAAAATATTAACAATTTCGGAAAGTATTAAGCCATAAATACCAATTTTCATAAAAGAGAAAAGAACTAAAACAACCGTTTTTAATACGACACCAATAAACGTAATTTTCATTGTATAACTAGCCAGCCCAAGTCCTTGAAGAGTGCTAATAATTGGACTTTCCAGATAAAACAGAACAAAGAAAGGAGCTAGAACTTTGATATAATCAGCACCACTTTTTGTATGATACAAAACCCATAATAATGGATTTCGAAAGATAAAAATAAAGATACTAAAAAATAAACCTAATAAAAAGGAGAAAAACAAAGCTTGTTTAAAACGTTTTCGGACCATTTTCATATTTCTTTTTTGCGCGTATTTACTAATCTCAGGCATTAACGCATTTGATACCGCCCCTACAAAAAAAGAGGGCATAGTAAGTAAGGCAATTGAATAGGCGTTATAAGCACCATACTCCATTAAAATAAAGGTATTCGAATAACCAACAGAAAGTAAGATATTCGTTAAAAGAATAGGTTCAAAGAAAAAACCAATATTTCCAATAAAACGAGAAGAAACGGTAGGGACACTTACATTTAAAACTTCTTTAATCGTTCTTTTATTAGGAATCAATTCCTTTTTTGTAATTAAAATATTTTTTGGAAGAAAAAATAAAAAGACAAGTATAGAAAAACACTCCGAAAAAATTGTAAGAAGAATAAAAGCAGTTACCCCAACAACAACCCCTTTTTTCATAAAATAAGGCAAAAAGAAAACAATTAACAAAAGACGAACCACTTGTTCAAGACAGTTAGATAAAGCATAGGGAAACATTCTCTGCTTTCCAAAAAAATAACCTTTGATAATGCTCGATAAACTAATAAAAGGTAGGGTAATTGTACAAGCAAGAAGTAAAATATAAGCCTCTTTATTTTTAAGTAATTCATAGGCAATAAATTTACTAGCTAAAAACATAATGGAAAGAAGGAAAGAATTAACAACAATAATAATAGCAACAGAAGAACAAATAATTTTAAGACTTCTTGTTTTTTCTTCCGCAACCAATTTGGAAATAGCAAGAGGTAGAGCAAGAGTGGCAATCGTAATTAAAAGCGAATACGTAGGGAAAATAAGAGAATATAAACTGACTCCTTCTTCTAAAATAATTCTTGTATAAACGATTTTAATGATAAAACCTAATACTTTCGTTATAAATCCACCTAGAATAAGTATGATTGTAGAGGAAATAAACTTATTTTTCACCTGCTCACCCCTTTAAAAAAATAAAAAAATGCTTTATAATCAAAACATATGATAAAGGAGACAAAAATATGGTAAATGAACAATTTAATTCCATACCTGAACTTTATAAAAGGGTAATGCCTGCCTTAAAATCGAAAAGAAAAGAACTAGAAGCAAAAAAACTAGGATTTATTACAGAAGAAGATATATGGCACTGTCTTAGAAAAAAGAAATGGAATAAAGAAAGAGAATTAACATTATTTGATATTGTTCATGATATTTTATACATGACAGAAGAAGAAATTTTAGAATACATAAAAATACATAAGGAGAGAATATGAACAAAAATCCAGTCTATGAAGATTTATTAAATAAAATAAAAGATAATTTTACCGAAGAAGAATTAAGAGAAATTAAAGAATCTTATGATTTTGCTTATCAAAAACACCAAGGTAAATATAGATTATCAGAAGAAGAATACATCACACATCCCTTAAATGTTGCTATAATATTAAGCGAATTAAACGTCGATAAAACCACCATTATGGCGGCACTTTTACATGAAGTCATCAATAATGGAGATACAGAAGAAAGTGAGCTAGAAAGTGTATTTGGTTCAGAAATTTGTAAGATTGTAAAAAGTATTAGTACAATTAATAAATTAGAATTACCAGACGATAAAGAATCATCTGCTATCTATTTAAGAAAAGTATTAGTAGGACTTTCTGAAGATGTTCGTGTTTTATTTATTAAACTTGCCGATCGTTTACACAACATGCGTACCATTTGGGCAGTAAACCCAGAAAAGCAAAAAAGAAAAGCCAATGAAACAATGAATGTGTTAATTCCAATTGCACACCGTTTAGGAATGTATTCTATCAAAAGTGAATTAGAAGACTTATGTTTAAAATATTTAAAACCAGATGTCTACAATGACATTTTGAACAAATTAAACGCTTCTGTTGAAGAATTAAATGAAGTATTAGAAGATATGCAAAATAGTATTTCCGATTTATTAATAGAAAATGGTATAAAGTTTCATATTAAAAGTCGTGTAAAAAGTATTTATAGTATTTATAAAAAATTAACAACATGGCGAAAATGGTCTGATATTTATGATATTTTAGCTTTAAGAGTGATTACCGAAAAAGAAGGCGATTGTTACTTAGCTATAGGATTAATCCATTCCAAATTCCGTCCGATTCCTAAACGATTTAAAGATTATATTGCCAACCCAAAAGGAAACATGTATCAATCTTTACATACAGGAGTATATGGACCCAATGGACATGTATTTGAAATTCAAGTAAGAACCCATGAAATGGATGAAATTGCAGAAAAAGGAATTGCTTCTCACTTTTCCTATAAAGAAAAAGGAACAAAAAATATTCAAAATATGATGGAACAAAAATTAGAAATTTTCCGTAACATCATTGAAACGTATAATGAAACAGATAACGATTTAGATTTTGCCTCTCAAGTGGGTGCTGATATTTTAGAAGAACCGATTTATGTATTCACTCCTAAAGGAGACGTTGTAGAACTACCAAAAGATTCAACACCTGTGGATTTTGCTTACCGCATTCATTCCAAAGTAGGAGAAACAACGATTGGAGCGATTGTCAATGATGAAATTGTGCCTTTATCTCATGAACTTCATGATGGAGACGTCATCAAAATTAATACAAGTAAAAATTCCACGCCAAGTAAAGAATGGCTTGATTTTGTAAAAACAAATGGTGCCAAAAATAAAATAAAAGCCTATTTCAGTAAGCAAGACCGTGAAAATTATATCGAAAATGGAAAAAATATTCTTGAAAAAGAATTAAGAAAGCAAAAGTTATCTTTCAACGAAGTATTTAATGATGAAAAATTAAATAAAATTTATGAAGATTTAAAACTAAATGATTTAGAAGACATTTATTTAGCCATTGGTTCTTTCAGATACACTGCTGGATATATTATTCGCCTAACGACAGAAGAAAAACATGATGTAACCGATGCTTTAATTGAAAAAGTAGCAAACAAAAGCAAAAATATCCCTAAATTAGATCATAAAAATGACCTTATTGTTGGAGAACATGATGATATTTTAGTTACCCTTGCAAAATGTTGTAAACCCGTAAAAGGAGACCAAATTATCGGCTATATTACTAAAGGAGAAGGAATTACTGTCCACAAAACAAATTGCCCAAATATAATAAATAAAAATGAAAGAGTAATTGATGTTTATTGGAATGAAGATTCTTCTAACGATTACTATGCCGAAATATTTGTTGAAACACTAAATGATAAAAATTATCTATCCGATTTAATCAATAAAGCTTCTGTAAAAAATATTAGTGTAGCTTCCTTAAAAACAGAAGAAAATATAGATTTTACAATTTATACCCTTACCATAAAAGTGAAAAACAAAGATGAATTAAATGACTTTATTGATAGCTTATATTCTTTTACTTTTGTAAAAAAGGCAGGCAAAAAATAATGCGTGTAGTAGTACAAAGAAGCAAAAATTCCAATGTAAGTGTTGATGACAAAATTGTTGGAGAAATAAACAAAGGATTATGTATTTTAGTTGGATTTACGGATGGTGATGCAGAAGCAGACATAGACCATATAGTTAAAAAAGTAATAAATTTACGTATCTTCGATGACGAAAATGGTATCATGAATAAAAACATTCTAGATGTTGGAGGAAGTATTCTTTCTATTAGCCAATTTACATTATACGCAGATACCAAAAAAGGCAATCGGCCATCATACATAAAAGCCATGAAAGGAGAGAGTGCCATCAAACTTTATGAGTTGTTCAATCAAAAATTAAAAGAATATGTTGATGTACAAACAGGGATATTTGGAGCAGATATGTTAGTTTCGATTGAAAATGATGGACCAGTAACTATACTCATGGATTCTAAAAACAAGGAGGAATAATATGAAAGGAAAAATAGCAAAAAAAGGAACAATAATTGCTTGGATTTTACTTCCGATCTTTTTTACAGCTAGTATTATTAGTTTTCACAGTACAGAGTTAATTAGAAGACCTCTCCAAATTTTAAGTATTTTAATAAGTGTTTTAACAATAATCTATCTAATGGCACAAATCATTTTGGATTCTAAAAAAACAGCAGAAAAAGAGAGCAAAACAGTATTACAATGGTTAGGAAGAGCATCTATTGTTGTGGAAGGGATAGGAGCTATTACTTTCTTATTTCTTCTATATGCTCCTTTTTCTAATTTTCGTTCTTGGTTGATTCCCACCGCTATGACAACAATGTCTCATCAATATTTGGCCACTTGGTTTTATAGTGCAGAGGAAATAAACAAAGTATTAAGTGAAAATCAAGTGCTAGAAATAGAAGAAAATACGAATCCAGATTTAATTCAAATGGAAGAATCAACAAGATATGAGAATGAATTTGAACGTCAAGTATTAGAAAGAGAAAAAGATGCCATCTATAAAATCATTCCCATCTCTGAAAAAAATTATAAAGGCTATTTAGCCATCATCTATGATTCTTCTAGAATTGTTGTATCTACGACAAAGTATTTAGAAGAAAGAGGGCAATATGTAACCGAAATGGCTGCCCAAGAACACGCTATTTTAGCAATTAATGGGGGAGGATTTGTAGATCCTAATTACAATAGTAGCGGGGGTTCTCCGCAAGGAATTGTCATAAAAAACGGTAAAGTAATTACAAATAGGAGCTATGATGCAACAGGAGGATTAATCGGATTTACGAAAGCAAATAAATTAGTTTTAGGAAGAATGAGTAGTGAGGAAGCACTTAATTTAGGAGTACGGGATGCCCTCTCTTTTGGGCCATTCTTAATCGTCAATGGTAAAAAAGCCTTTATTAAAGGAAATGGAGGTTGGGGCACTGCTCCAAGAACTGCCATTGCTCAAAGACAAGATGGAATTGTTTTAATGGTAGCAGTTGATGGAAGAACCATTGCAAATCCAGGAGCAAGTATGTTAGATTTAACGAACTTACTTTCAGATTATGGAGCCTATAACGCGGCCAATTTAGATGGTGGAACTTCTACGGTAATGGTTTTACCAATGAAAGAAGCTAAAAAATATTTAAAAGATAGTGAATTAGAAGAGCATTGCCGTAAAGAATATTGTCAAATAAACGATCCCGTAGATAGCACAGGAGCACATAAAACTAGACCTATTGCTAGCTCATTTTTAGTAAAATAATTTTATAAGGAGAAAGATAAAATGGAAAAAAAATTAGTATGGATTATTTTTGGAAACGGATATAACTTAGAAGATGGAACCCTGATTACATATGATTACAATTTAGATCTTAAAACAACGCATGAAGATTGTTGTAAAGATTTTTGTGAGAAACATGGAATTGATTGTACTTTTTGTCATTCTCATACAGATTTTGCCAAACTATTTACTGCCTTAGGTTTTATTGTTGTTCTAAATTCTGCAAAAAAAATAGACGGAAAATATTTTTGTAGTATATTTTTACCAGAAAAAATGACCGAAAAACAAATAAGTTTTTTAGAGGAACAAAAAAGCTTTTTTGTAGAAAAGTATGACACCAATAAAGCGCTTTTCAAAACAAAAGTTTTTACAACTACAGAACATCCTTATAAAACAAAAGATAGTTTTCGAGATTTATATATAGAAAGTATAATTGAAAATAATCAAACGGAAAATGGTCAAGAATTATTATATAGAGAGGTTGAAAGACAAAAAGAAAATTTAGAAATAAATAATAACCAAAAAAGATAATGAGTAAGTGTAAGATAGTCTTTTTATTATCATTCGCCAAAAAAAGTCAAAAAAATCTAAAACATGTCAAAACCTTTTCTTGCAAATCAAAGATGATGCTTTTAAGATAACTCTCTAAAAGAAGGAGAGATTCTAATGACCTTAGTTACAAGTAAAAATGATCGAATGTTTAAAACGATTATTGCCAACGAAAAAAATCATGATTTAATGAATGCAATCTTCTCCGAAGTAATGGGATTTGAAGTAACTTTTATTGCTTACTTAAAAAATGAGTTACCAATTCGTAAAGAAAAAGAAAGAGGAAAAACATTAGATGTCATTGTTATGGGAAGTGGAGTGTATTATAATCTGGAGTTGAATACCGAAAAAGATGTTGCCCTCCATATCAGAAATTTAAACTTTTTTACCAGTTTTTATAGCCAACATACAATCCGTGGAAAAAAATACGATACCAAAACAAAGTTTGTTCATATCGATTTATCTTATAATTTAGCTGATAAAATACCTTTAAGAACTTCTTATAAACTAAGAAGTGAAGATGGAAACTGGGAATATGTTCAAAACTTTGAAATTATTGAAGTAAACATGGACAAACTAAAACAATTATGGTACTCTGGAGACAAAGAAGTGGAAGAAAAGTATAAACATCTATTAATGCTTGATATCGAAAATATAAAAGACTTAGAAAAATTAAGTAAAGGAGATAAACTTGTGAAAGAATATACAGATAAATTAGTAAAATTAAATATGGACAAACCCTTTATTCGTTCTATAACTCCCGAAGAAGATGCAATTCTAATTGAAAATACCATAAAAGAAGTGATATTTGAAGAAGGCGTAGAAGAAGGTCTTAAAAAAGGTATAAAACAAAAAGCCATCGAAACAGCCAAAACTTTGCTTACTATGCCTAATATAACAATGGAACAAATAGCAGAGGCTACGAAATTATCGATTGAAGAAATTAATAATATAATGTAACAATAAAAAACACCTAGTATTATTTAAAAAAATAACTTACACTAAAGTTATGAAGAAAATAAAATTAATAGAAAATCTTTTATTTAATAGTAATCTTTCTTTCTTAGAAGTAGGAGATATAATTTGGGCAAATCGTTATCAAACGGAAAAAGAAAAGGAAGCGATAGAAGAAGGACATAGAACTGGACCTTTTATTGTTATTCGAAAAACAAAAAGAAAAATATATGCTCTAGCATGCAGTGGAACGAAAAGTAAAAATCTTTATGATATTGCAAGAGTAAAAATACCAAAAAATTCTTATCATTTTACAAAAGATTGCTATGTTTATGTAAGTAAACTAGTATTACTCCATAAAGAACAATATTTATGGAATTTAGAACATTTAAACAATTTGGACTTAAATAATATATATAAAAGAATATATCTAGTTGATAAAAAAGTGAAAAAAATAAAACATTTTCCAAAAAGAAAGAGAAAGTTTTATTACACTTGTGGAGATATAATTCTTTATAACAATTTATTATTTTATATAAAAGAAGTGGAAAAAAAATATTATAATACTATACCTCTTCAAAAACTAAAAAAAGAAAATGCTCCTATCAAAATCAATGGCGTATCTTATGGTTTTAATTTTCATGGAGAAAAGAAAATAAAACTACATTCCAAAATAGACTTAATAAATAGTGCCGATAATACAACCCATAAACTGATTCTTTCTTTTGAGAAAAAAAGAGAACAAGAACTAGAAGAAAGGAAAAAAATAAATCGTGGAAAGTTAATTGCTTTCGATAAAAAACATTACTTTATCTATGGAGAATATCAAAATAAATTATTAGCCTATAAAATTTATTTAGATAAAGACGCTACAAAAAGTATGATAAAAATTAAAATACATAATGGCGACTACTATACTAAATTTGAAGAGGATAACTTAAACCAAACTTCTACAATGAAAATTGTTAGAATTGCAAGTGAAGAAGAAATAAAAGAAATGAAAAAGTTAAAACAAGAGTTAGTTAAAAAACAGAAACCCCAAAAACTAGAAATGAAAAATAAAGAATTCCAAGAAGGAACCATCTTAATAGAAAATAAAACCTTAAATCGTTTTGTTATTCTAAAAAGACATCATAACGAAATATTATATGTTTCTTTAATTGAACCAAGAGAATATAAAAGATATAATTTTGAAAACCCAGGAAGAATTAACTGTGAAGTATTAGAAAAGATGAACGATTTTGACTTTTATAATATTACAATGGAACAAGAAATAAAGAAAAGAATTGATAAATTTAACAATAAACAGAAACAAAAGTAGATGTATGGTTAAAGTTTAAAAGAAAGCAATAAAAACAGGTAGAGAATGAATCTATCTGTTTTTATATTAGTATAGGATATAACCAATTTTATGCTAATCGCTAGTATTATCATCAACGATACTTTTTGAATAGGGATTTCGATTATCTGTTCGATATAATAAATAATCAACACTTGTATTATATAAATCCGCTAACTTACATAACTTTTCCAAAGGAATGGCATTAATGCCATTTTCATATCGATTATATTGTGCTTGCGTAACATTTAAGATTTTTGCTATTTCTGTTTGTTTAAAATCTTTATCTTCTCTTATTTCTTTTAATCGCCCTATATTCATTGTTTCACCAACTACATTTTACTATTTGTTTATTTTCTATATTGACTTATATACGTCAAACGTATATAATATCCTTAATATACGTATTACGTATCTTAAGGATAGGTGTTTAAATATGAATTTGGTAAAATTTAGAAAAACAAACAAAAAACGAATAACAATAATAGCCATAGTGCTAATTACATTCGTAACAACACAAGTAAAAGCCATAACAAGTGATAATGTATTATATGGAGAAGGAAATGTAACAGAAGCATTAGATGAACTAAATGAGAACTTAAATATCTGTTTCAGTGGCGATGCCGATGAAACAAAAATACTATCTGGATATCAAGCATATTATAAAGGAAAACTAGTAATGGGAACGATACCAAGTAAATCATCAGCAACCTATACTCCAGGAACAAGTAATCAAACGATAAGTGCAGGACAATATTTAAGTGAAGATCAAATTATTAAAGGAGATGCAAACTTAAAAGCAGAGAACATAACTTGTGGAGTTAGTATATTTGGAATCAAAGGAACAGATGGTTGTACTACTTTTAAAATAGGAGACTATGTTCAAATGACACCAACAAGTTTTTCATATTCTATATTGCCAAGTTTAACGGGATGTATAAGTAAAAACTATTGTGGAGGAGTAACTACCCAAAGCATTAATCCAAGTGAACTAAACTTATGGAGAGTAATAAGAACAAGTAGTGATGGAACAGTAGAAATGGTATCAGAGTATGTATCGAGGACACGAGTATATTTTTATGGACAAACAGGGTATCAAAATTTCGTAGGAGCATTAAATACAATAGCTGCTCAATATGCAAATAGTAACTATACAGTAGGAACAAGACATATGGGATACAATATACATAATCCTCAAACATCAAATATTACAGCAACTCCATCCTACTCTAGTTGTAATGATACTTCGTTTGTTGGTAGTAAAGAACCAATTGGATGTGGAGATACAGGATACGAAACGGATACTAATTTAGTAAAAACAGCAATAGGAACTTTAGCCCCTAATAAACCAAATGCATCTACTCCAGCAATGTCTTACTGGTTAGCTTCACGCAGTGCTTTGGTCTATCCTTGGGGTAATGCATACTTTGGCGGTTACTACGTAGATACCTCGAACCAGTCGTCTGTGTCACCTTCCACTCTGTATGAGAACCCCGGTTCCTCCTTCCTCGATGGTCTCGACTTTCCGATTCGACCTATAGTTGTTCTAAGGTCTGGGGTCTCTCCGACCTCGGGAGATGGAACTTCTGCTTCCCCTTGGGTTCTACCATGAATATAATTAATTTAAAAATCTTTAGAAAATCAAGAATTGATTACAGAAAACCAAACATTTCATTGACTTCCCCTAGAATTAGTAATAAAATAAATCTATAAATAAATTTTTCTATGGAAAAGAAAAAGTAAAAAAGAACTTTCTTTCAAGAGAAGGCTAGAACGCTGAGAATGCCAAAAGAAAAGCTTTTTGAAAAGACAACTTTTTATAACATAGAAACGCAAAATTTTGCGATAAAAAAGAAAGAGTACCTAGTAAAGTAAGGTGGCACCGCGGAATTTTTTCGTCCTTACGTTACTAGGGTTTTTTATTTTTTAAGGAGGAAAAAGAAATGATAACAAAACCAAAAGGAACATACGATGTCACTGAAAGTGATGCATTAAAACTAAAAAAAATCAACCGTTATATTGATTATTACTGTGATTTTTATAACTATGATTTAATTCGTACCCCTATATTCGAATCACGTGATTTATTTCATAGAGCAGTAGGAGATGAAACAGATATCGTAACAAAAGAGACCTATGACTTTAAAGATCGAAGTGATAGAGAACTTACCCTTAGACCTGAAGGAACAGCAGGAGTTGTTAGAAGTTTTATAGAAAACAAGATGTATGGAAGTAACATGCCAAGAAAACTATATTACAATGGAACAATGTATCGTTACGAAAGACCAGGACAGGGAAGAAACAGAGAATTCACACAATTTGGTGTTGAAATTCTAGGAAGTAATGATGTAGCAACCGACGCAGAAGTTATATCTATGCCATATCGCTTATTTGAGGAATTAGGTTTTAAAGATTTAAATGTTAAAATTAACAATTTAGGTTCCAAAGAAGACCGCGAAAATTATAAAAAGGCATTAAAAGAATACTTAGCTCCACACATAAACGATTTATGTGAAGACTGTAAAAAAAGATTTGAAACAAATCCCTTACGTATTTTAGATTGTAAAGTCGATGCAGATTCCGATATTCTAAAAAATGTCCCCAATATTTTAGATTATCAAAGCGAAGAATCTACCAAACGTTTTAATAAAGTACTAGAATACTTAAACTATTTAGATATTGATTATGAAGTAGATTCTAAATTAGTACGTGGTCTTGATTATTATGATTATACCGTATTTGAAATTGTCTCTAGTGAAGACATATTAGGGGGAGCAAGTACCATTGCAGCAGGAGGAAGATACAATGATTTAGTAGAAAATCTAGGAGGACCTTCTACTCCATGTATGGGATTTGCTTGTGGAATAGAAAGAATAAGCCTCGCAATGGACGAAATAGAAAAAACAGAAAAAAGACCTCTTGATTGTTATATTTTATATGTAAATGAAGAAGAAAAGATAAAAGCGATTACACTTGCTCAAGATTTAAGAATGAGTGGCGTAAGTGTCGATTATGATACAACAGGAAGAAGTTTAAAAAGTCAATTTAAAGAAGCAGACAGAAACAATGCTGAGTTATTAATCATCCTAAATAGTGAAGACTTAAAACTAGGCCTAATAAGTGTAAAAGACAATATTACTAAAGAATCAGTAAAAATAGATGAAAATGAAATCATTGATTATATAGTATCAAACGGATAGGAGAAAAAATATGGATTTAAAAGAATTATTTGAACAAGTGAATGCATTAAAAAACAAGAGTGTTGAAGTAAATGGTTGGATTCGTAATCATCGTCGTCAAAAAGATTTTGGATTTATTGATTTCAGTGATGGAACAACTTTTAAACATATGCAAATTGTTTACGACACAAGTCTATCCAACTTTGAAGAAATCAGCCATATCCTAGTGGGAAGTGCATTAAATGTAAAAGGAATTTTAGTTCCTTCAGAAGGAAAACAAGAAGTAGAAATAAAAGCAACTGAAATCACCGTTTTAGGGTCTTGCCCTGATGATTATCCAATACAACCAAAAAGACATACAAAAGAATTTTTAAGAGAACAAGCATACCTTCGTCCTCGTACAAATCTTTTCCAAGCTGTATTTAGAGTAAGAAGTGTAGCAGCGTATGCCATTCATAAATATTTTAATGAAAAAGGGTTTGTCTACTTCCATGCACCATTAATTACGGCAAGTGACTGTGAAGGGGCTGGAGAAATGTTTCAAGTAACAACACTTCCACTAGAAAAACTAAAAGGAGACGTCGATTACACAAAAGATTTCTTTGGTAAAATGGCAAATCTAACCGTAAGCGGTCAACTCGAAGCAGAAACATTTGCAACAGCCTACAAAAAAACATATACCTTTGGACCAACATTCAGAGCAGAAAACTCCAATACCAAAACTCATGCTGCTGAATTTTGGATGATTGAACCAGAAATGTGTTTTTGTGATTTAGAAGGCGACATGGATGTAATGGAGGACATGTTAAAATATATCGTACGTTATGTACTGGAACATTGTCCTGATGAAATGAACTTCTTTAATGAATTTGTAGAAAAAGGACTTCTAGATAAACTAAATAAATTATTAAATTCCAACTTCACAAGAATCGATCATGAAGAAGCTATAAAAATTTTAAAAGAAGCAAATGTAAAATGGGAGTTTGAGCCAAAGTACGGAGAAGATATTGCAAAAGAACACGAAAAATATATTACTGAATACTTTGATGGCCCTGTATTTATTAAGAATTGGCCTAAAGATATTAAAGCCTTCT
>CAYSFO010000007.1:0-44267 GCA_964430695.1 uncultured Muribaculaceae bacterium
AGTACAAGTGGATCATTTTCCATTAATATTAAAAAATAAACAGATTTAGATAAAATAATAACAAAATCTGATTTTATTGAAGATAAAATAATAATTGTAAAAAAAGGTAAGAAAAAATATTATCTAGGCTTTTATAAATAGACAAATTGATTCATACTCATAAACTAACAATGAGAGGGGGATCAATTGTGTATCAAAATCCTTATGATTTTAGACCAAATAATAATGGCGATCGTCAATTTTTATTTCCATTTCTAGGAGGTGCTCTTTTAGGAGGAGCAGCAGTTGGTTTAACTAGACCAAGACCAATTTATAATGTTGCACCACAACCTTATTATCAACCTTATGGGGGACCTGGAATGGGACCTGGGCCATATGGCTATTCATCATATAGTTATTATTATCCTTATGGAAGATAAACAAGTACAAAACCTTGTTTTTTTCTTGGCCAAAATAAGTATTTTATTGTATTTTAAAACCATAATGGTTATAATAACCATGTAAGTGCTACCGATTAGATAGCACCTACATGGTGTTGTGGCGCTATACCTTAATTTTTTTTGGTTAGCGTCTTTTTTCTATTTTAAGCGTCAAGTGGTAACGTTTAATAAGAATTATAATTACTAGGAGAATTGTATCTCTTTTCATAACTACCGCCTCACTTTCGTACCCCCTGAAATAAATCAAGTTAACTACTTGAAACGTAAGTAGGCGCCACTAACCAGTAACACGAGATGCTATTATAACGACTTAGAAATACATTACAAGGAATACGACAAAAGAAGACAAAAATTTATTGGTGATGTACTTTTCTTTTCTTAGACATATTTAAAATAAAACCGATAAATATAAAATAAACAATCATATTAGAGCCACCATAGGATAAAAATGGGAGAGGGATACCCATAATAGGCATAAGACCTAGATTCATAAAAATATTTTGTAATTGTTGATAAACAAAAATATAAATAAAACCATGAATAAATAGTTTATATTCCGTTTGCTTTACAGAAAATAGTTTGTTAATAAAAAAGTAAGATATTGTAAAGTAACAAAGAAGTAAAATACAGCCATTTAGAAAACCAAAAATAGAAATACTCAAAGTAAAAGCAAAATCGGTTGGAAATTCTGGGACGTATAATAAATCTTGTTGAATGCCATGTCCAAAAATGCCTGCATTTCCAATAGTTATCAAAGCATTATTTAATTGCATACTACTACCATCACGGAAGTTAATTAAACGTTCTACGCGATAAAAGAAACTTGTGCCAATAAGATGAATTAACAAGTCTTGTTGAAATAAATAAAGATAAATAAAAGTACCACCAACTAGTAATAAAAGAATAAAGGCAATCACAAACCAACGTTTTTTTATACCAGATAAAACAAAAACGGATAATAAAATCAATAAATAAATAATAATAGCACCTGTATCTGGTTCTAAAAAAACAAGCAAGGAAGGAATCGCAACAATCAAACAACACTTAAGAATATAAGAAAATTCTTTTATTTTTTTTCCCTTAAAATCATTTGTAATTTTAGATAAATAGAGTAGTAAAGTAATTTTAACAAATTCGCTAGGTTGAAAATTAAAAAATCCTAATTTAAACCAGGCTTTTGCTCCATTAATTTCTTTTCCAAAAATCAAAACAAAAAAGAGAAGAGCAATTCCTAAAAGGTAGAAATAAAAACTGTATTGAAAGAAAACTTTTACTTTTATTTTTTGAAAGAAGATTAAAATAAAAATACCTACTATAAACCATAAAATTTGTTTACTAAGATGATGAATATATATATCTTTAATAAACTTGGCTTGATACATGCAAAAAAAACTAGTAATCATAATTATTGCTAGAGGAATAAAAAGAAGCAAATTGTACTTACCTATTATTTTCTTCATACTTTTAGTATGCAACATTTTTTTTGAATAATCATAAAATGTAACGAGGTGTTCTATAATGAATAAAAAATTACCAAATGTTTATGCGGTTCCAATTACAAAAAAAATTGAAAATAACAAAGAAACTTTTAGAAGTTCTAAAGAGGTAGAAGTACGTAGTGAAAAGATTTCTAAAAATGAAATCAATAAAATATTTAATTCTAAAGAGCATGTTTATAAAACAAGAGTTAGTATAAAAACAAATATGGGTGTTAAAGAGGTTGAAGTAGTTGGTCTTACGAATGATTCATTACTTACACTGCAGGGGGAAAAAATAAATATAGATGATATTTTAGAAATAAAAAAAATGTAGTGTAACCTACAAAATTTCATCTATATATTTTTTTAATTGTCTAGCATCTTTTCCAAAAATGATTTTCAATTGATTATCAATTTCAACAATACCCTTTGCTCCAAGCTTTTGAATACTATCTTTATCAACTATCGAAACATCTTTTAGCAACACTTTAAATCGTGACATATTACATTCTGCATTTACAATATTATCTTTTCCACCTAAGTAATTAATCAATTTATTTGCTTCAACACTAAAATCTCTCTTCATTAATTTAATAACGACTAAAGATATTAAAATCAATACTACAATAATAATCATATATTGAATGATTGTGTTCATAAATAATCACCTAGTAGAATTATACAACAAAAATAGATTTTTTAAAACCTTTTTGAATTTGAGAACTATTTTCTATTATTATCATAAATTATTAATGAGAATACATGAAAGGGGAAAATGTTATGTGTAATAATCGTAATGACAATGACCAAAATACAAGCTGTATTGCAGAAATTCTAAATGTAATTTTAGTTCTTCAACAAAATGCTTGTCCAGAGAATTGTTTAGATTCATGCGATAGACCAATGCTTGGTGGAGGACCTAATTGTCTAATTTGTAATACTAGACCAATAATGCTTTATACTTGTTGTGGAAATGGAGCTCCTTGGACAATGC
Source organism: uncultured Muribaculaceae bacterium (assembly GCA_964430695.1). Taxonomy (GTDB): domain Bacteria; phylum Bacillota_I; class Bacilli_A; order RF39; family UBA660; genus MGBC108787. The sequence continues at coordinate 2,913 of CAYSFO010000007.1, forward strand.
CAACAACAAAAGATTCTACAGCTACTTGTACAGAAGCAAGTACTACATGTTCAAGTGTATTTAGAGTAGAAAAAGTAGATGGAAATTGTTGTACATGCCGAGTACTTGCTGATAATCCTGATACAACAAGCTTAAATCCATATATAGCTACAAATTCTTTTTTCACAATAAGTTTAGATTGCATCTGTGCTATTAGATGCTTAACTGATACATTTGTAGAATGTGTATAAAGGCCTTTGGGTCTTTTTTTAGTGTTTTAATTTTTATAGAAACGATATAAATTTATAGAAGGCATATTCTTAAAACGAACATTATATTTATAAGTACCAAGTCCTTTAGAAATATACATTTTCATATTGTCATATGCATAATAGGAATCTGTATAAGTAGAAATACCATTTTGTTTTAATAAATAGCCTATAAAAGGCATTTTTATAAGTCCACCCAAAGTGTGTCCAGAAAAAATTAAATTTGGTTTGTTCTCCGTGTTTGCTAATTCATCCATAATGATAGGTTCATGATTTAGCCATATTTTATAATAATCTTGGGTTTCTTCCTCGGATGTAATTGAGGCATTAATATCTTGTTCTTGTTCTAGAGAAGAGGAAGTACCAACAAACATTAATGGATCATTTCCACCATAATATAATAAATCAAATGTATTTTCTAGAACAAGAAATCCTGCATCATTCATAATCTCTAGGTAAGTCTCTTTATCTGTATAGTCTGAATTCCCAATCACAGCATATTTTTTTAACGTTACTTGAATTTGCTTTAATTCTTCTTTTATACTTTCTATCGCCATATCATTCAGCTTAATACTGCTATTGAATAAATCTCCTGTAAATATAACAATATCTGGTTTTAAATCATTTATTTTCTTTATTACTTGCTGTAAATTTTTAGTATTAATTGTACTACCATATAAAACATCAGAAAAATGAATTATTTTTATACCATCAAAAGAATCGGGTAATTGCTCATCAATTACTGCATATTCATAAATTTTTATAGAGTTTGGTTCTATAAATCTTATATAAAAATAGAATAAAAGAATGATAATGAAAAAGAAAAAGAGAACTTTTTTTAGTAAACTTCTTTTTTCAGGTTCTTGAGTACTATTTTTTTCGTCCATAAATTTTCACCTACATTATAAAATTTGCAATTAAAATTAAAGCTACAGAGATTGTATTATGTAACATATGGGGAATTATAGAAGAAAAAATATTTTCTGTTTCGTAATAAGCTTTTGCAAAGAAAAATCCTAAAGATCCATAAGGAATTATAAATAAAAATTCGCTTGCATGCGCTAAAATATTAGCAATAGTAAATTCATCAATTGCCGAAATGACATGCATTCCACCAAAGATAAAAGCACTAAATAAAGCATAAGCGATTTCTTTATTAAATGCCGTTCTAAATCCATAACGGAAAACAATTTCTTCTAGGAATGGACCAAAAAAGATAATAGCTGGAATAGCATAGATTGGATCTGCAAGTAGTACACTTCTTGTTGCTTGTTCATTTACTGCAATATTTCCTAAAATAGATGTAACAATTAAATTAGAAAGTATCATTACAATGATTCCATAAATCCAATAAGTAAGACCTTTATTTAAAAATTTTTTTGGTTCTTTCAAAAAGTCTTTAAATTGTTTTATGATATCTTTTCGAATAATGAGTAAAATAATGAACAAATCAAACACATATAAAGCTAAATTAGTTACATTGCGAATCCAAAAATTTTCACTTATCAATTGATTTTTAAATAGATTAGTAAATAAATAAGGGCAAATAAGAAAATAGATAAGAAATAAAGCAATGCTAAATAAAATACCTTTAATAAACTTTTTAACTTTTTCCATATTAATCCACAAATCCTAAAGACTTAAGTCTTTCTAATATTTTTGCTTTAGATGTGTAACCAATAATACGATTTAAAGTTGTTTTTTCAACGCCATTTGTAAAGAAAATAGTCGTTGGAGTTCCTGAATAAGAAACATATTTTGCTAGTGTATTTGTATTTGTTTCGTTTAATCCAGTAATATTAAGTTCATAAGCGTTTAAATTTACTTCACTTAATGCGCGATCTAACTCTGGTAAATATTGTTCACAATGACTACATCCTGTTTGACTAATGACCAACATAAAGGTATCTTTATTATTAATTTTTTGTTCTAATTCTGAAACAGTTAGTGGAATTATTTTTGTTTCCTTTGTATCACCGAATGCTAATTTATAAACTAGAAACCCTCCAATTAAAACAACAATCATAATTATTAGATAAAGTTTTATATTCTTCATTTAAATCACCATCTAAAATATAACATAAAATGATAGGAATAGCAATTTGTAGAATAAAAAACTTAAATAATTGTAAAATATGATAAAATATTAGTAATGGAGGAAACTATTATGATAATTACCAAAGAGATTCTAAATCAAAAAGTTCCAAAGGAAATGCTGCCCACTAGACTTGATAGTGCTTTAAACCTTTACACTAATATCCATTATAAAAATAAAACTGGTATTATTGTCTATAACACAAATCCCAACACTTGGAATTGTCTTTATTCTTTTTATGAATTGAATCATAAGTTTACAGTAGATAATTATAATTTTAGTGTCGAAAATCCGACTTATGGAGAATTAATTGAAGAATACAAATCTATATACAAAAAAGTTTATGAGCAAGAAAAGAAATATACAAAAGAAGTAAGAATGAATACTTTAATCCATGAATTTAAAAAGACTTTTCATTTAAAAAATGTTAATATTAGTGATGAATTAGAGCCGATTTTTGAACTTAAATATTCTAAATCCAAAAATGTGTGGACATTGTATTATTTTGAAAATTACGTAGCAAATCATGTTGATAATATTAACGATTTATTAAATCAAAATTTATATGAACAAAAGATATTACCATTAGATGCATCTATTAAAACTATTGATGGAATAGATATTGCAAGCAATATAACTTATCTTTTATTAATTGAATCTAATATAGAAAAATTAAATAATAACTTAATTAATGTGGAGGAAAAGTAGTGGAACTAATAGACATAGTAGATGAAAAGGGTAATTTTACAAGGCAAGTTATGGATAAAGAAGAAGCACATGATAAAAATTTATTACATAATGGAGTGGTTATTTTCATTGTTAATGATAAAAAACAGGTATTATTAGAAAAAAGAAGTTCTAATCGGAAATTTAATCCAAACAAGTGGGAATTAGTTGGTGGACATGTTAGTGCTGGCGAAGCATTAGAGCACGCTGCTTTAAGAGAGTTAAAAGAAGAAATAGGTATTGATACTACTATAAATGAATTAATTCCTTTTGGAGCTAAAGAAGTGGACTTACAGGATAAAGCTTCTCATATATTTTATTTTTATTATTTTAAATGTACTTTAGAAGAAAAAGATTTTGTGATTCAAAAAGAAGAATTATCAGAAGTAAAATGGTTTGATATAGATAAAGTGATAGAAATGGTAAATGCAAAAGATGAATCAATAGTTTTTGATGAGAAAAGATTGCATTTATTTGAACAACTAAAGAAATTATAATAGAACCTTTGGTTCTTTTTTTATATCTGAATTTTGAAAGAAGATGAATTTTTATTAATTCTTTCTTTACATAGATTCTCTTAAAAAAAGTAAACTAAAAATGAGGGATAGTTTATGAATAAAGACTTGAAACAATATAATCAAAAAAGAGATTTTAAAAAAACACAAGAACCTATAGGTAAAAAGGAAGCATCAAATAAAAAGTTAAGATTTGTAGTACAGCATCATATGTCTCGAAAAGAGCATTATGACTTTCGATTAGAATTGAATGGCGTTTTAATAAGTTTTGCTATTCCAAAAGGCCCTTCCTATAATCCAAAGGATAAAAGGTTAGCAGTTCATGTAGAAGACCATCCACTTTCTTATCGTAACTTTGAAGGAACAATTCCCAAAGGAGCATATGGTGGTGGAACCGTTATGATTTGGGATGAGGGTTATTGGGAACCACTTGGAAATCCTAGGAAAGACTTTAAAAACGGTTCTGTAAAATTTATTTTACATGGTAAACGATTGCAGGGGATATGGACTTTAGTTTATTTTAAAGAAGAGAATTGGTTACTTATAAAAGAAAAGGATTCTGTTGAGTTGTACACAGATATTAATGAATTATGTACTAGCATTAAAACAGGTCGAACAATGGAAGAAATAACAATGGGTAAGAAAAAAAGGGTTAAAAATTCAAAAAAGGAAGGAATTGTAGAAGGAGTTAAAATTAGTAATTCTGATAAAGTTATTTTTGAAAATCCTAAGGTTACAAAATTAGAAATTGTCTTATATTACCAAAAAGTTGCTAAAAGAATGCTACCTTTTGTTCAAAATAGAATTCTTAGTACAGTAAGATGCCCAGAAGGAATGAAAGGAGAATGCTTTTTTAAAAAACATTTAGAGACAACAAATGAGGGAATTGGTAAAATAAATCTTGCTAATGATAAAGGAAATAAGGAAGACTATTATTATATTCGAGAGGTATCAGGCATTATTTCTGAAGCACAAATGAATAGTATTGAATTTCATGTAGGGGGAAGTTGTGTGGACAAATTAGAAAGACCCAATATTATGGTTTTTGACTTGGATCCAGATGAAGGGTTATCTTTAGAAAAAGTGCGACAAGGAGTAAGAGATTTAAAAAGTATTTTAGATGAATTTTCTTTAGAGTCTTTTCTTAAAACAAGTGGTGGAAAAGGGTATCATGTTGTAGTTCCCATAAAAAAATTAAAAACTTGGGATAAATTTCGAGAAGTTGCAGAGAATATTGCAAAACTTATGGAAGAAAGATGGCCAAAGCGTTATGTAAGTAACGTTCGAAAAGAAAAAAGAAAAGGAAAAATTTTTATTGATTGGATTCGTAATACAAAAGGGGCGACTTCTGTAGCTCCCTATTCTATAAGAGCAAGAAAAGGGGCAAGAGTTTCTATGCCCATCAAATGGAGTGAGCTTGATAAAGTAAAACCAGATAGTATTACTATGGGACAAGCAATAAAAAGATTGAGAAGAAAAGATCCTTGGGGGAAATTTTTTGAGGTTGACCAATAGAGGTCATGACATAGTGAACTTTTTCTTTTAAAAATTATTTGTTATACTTTTAATAGGTGATAGAACGTGGAAATAATTGATTATTCAAGTATATATGATGAATCTATAAAAGATTTATTAGTTGAGCTACAAGAATACATTGCTGGCATTGATAGGGAAGGATATAACATTTTAACCAATGAATTTAGAGAGAAATATTTTGAAAAAACAATGCATGATGTAAATAAGTATGAAGGAAAAATATTTTTAGCTAAAGAGAATGATGAAATTGTTGGAGTAATCATTGGTCTAATTAATAATGAAGAAGAAAAGTTATATGATTTTTCTGCTCCAAAAAGAGGACGAGTAATAGAGTTGATAGTATCAAAGAATTGCCGTTCAAATGGTATTGGTAAACAATTATTAAACCAAATGGAAAGTTATTTTAAAGATGTAGGGTGTCAAGGCATTTTGATTGATGTTTTTGCTTATAATGAGAATGCTCAAAGTTTTTACTATAAAAATGGGTATTTTAATAGAAATATTGAGGTAATAAAGAAAATATGAAAAATGATAAAAGTTATATATTTTTAAATTTTACCTAATTTGTATTAAATAATTTCAGAATATAGTATTTGAATATTCATTTAAGAGAATTTGTCTAGCAAAATTTCTGTTTCTTTAAACAAAATTTTAAAATTGGTTATTTGAAAGCTTGTTCAAAGTATGATAATTTGTATTTGCGAAATGCAAAGTTTTGGTACTTGCCACCTAAAATCAGAAGTGAAATGGGGTGGTCACATGAATAAACAAGATTTATTAATCGTTGCTTTATTGTTGATAATCATACTTCTAATTATCTTCGGATAGTTTATCTATTGTAGGGGAGTTTTGAGTTGAAAAAAGTACCATCCGTAAAGGAGGTACTTACCACACTTGGCAAGTGCTTATACTAGCATCTCGCTCAAGTTAAGAATAGTATACTTTTTACTAAATGTAAAGGTATTTTTCATAATTTACAGAAAAGGATTAATTTTCATTTTATTCCTTTTCATAATTCCAAATACTTAAATGTCCTTTTGCTTTTATTGGTGAAATTGGTTCTATATCTTTTAAAATCCATGCATACCTGCCTTCTTTATATTCGCCACAAATATATTCTTGATGGTTTTGTTTCATTTTTTTAACAAATTCTTTCGTCATATAAATACAATCGACTAACTGGCATTTGCAAATAATATGTCCATAATTTAGAGAAGTATTTTTTAAAAGATTCATGAGTTCTGTATTTTCTTTATCTATTTTTTTGATTTTTGTAGAACTTGCATGAATAAACAATTCTCCTCGGTAAGAAGTTTTCCAACTTCTAGTTTCTATTTGCTTCTTTTTTTCTTTTATAAGGGTAGCATAAGGTTCTGTGAGACTTAAAACTTTCATGATATCACCTAAGAATATTATATAAGATTTTTTTCCAGTATGGCAACTTAATCAAAGATTTCTTTATAATTCATTATATTCTTGTTCTTTACTTAATGTATTTTGATACTCATTAATGATTAAACTAGATGTCGTTAAAAGCATACTAGCAATACTCGTAGCATTTATTAAACTATTTTTTACCACTTCTATTGGATCGATTACAGAGGTATTATTTTTATTTTCAAAAGTATTTTTAGCAACATCATAAAGGATGTTATAATTTTTTTATTTTATTTCTTTTAAAATAGGAGAAGCTTGTATACCGGCATTTTCTAAAATTTGAAAAAAAGGTTTTTCTAAAGAATTTTTTAAAATGATTTCTCCATCTGTGGTTGCTTTAAATATTTCTTTTATTTCTAAAAGAATAATTCCAGCACCTGGTATTATGCCTTTTTTAGCTGTATCAATGGCACAAATAGCATCTTGAAATCGCATATGTTTTTCTCTAATCTCTGTTTGTGTTGTACCTCCAATACTTATTTTAGCTAGACCATTTTGAAACATGGCTAGTTGTTTTTTTTGGAAACTTGCATCAATTGCATTCTTTTTTATTTCCTTTTTTAAATAAGTAATATGTTTTTTAATTATATCATTTGTTATAAAAGAAATATTTGTAACTTCTTTATCAATCTTTATGTGCATAAGTCTACCTAAATGTTTATAACTTATATTATTTAAATTGGTTATTATTTCACAATTAGCAATTATGGAAATATCTTGTAAGAATAATCTTTGTTTTTCCCCATATTCTGGATTTTTTAATAGATATATTTTGGCTTGATTATCCAAATATAACGAGATTATATTGTTGATAAACTCTTCACTATAATCATTAGCAATGAGAACTAATGGAATTTGACTCTCAATTGCTTCATTTAAATATAGGGCTATTTCTTCCATTGTTTCTAAAGTGTTATCCACAAGAAGAATAAATGCAGCATCTAATTGAATGATAGGTTCTAATTTAAAGTAATAACTTGAGGCAATACAAGTCTCAAATTGGTAGCCTTTATAGAAAGTTACTGTCGTTTCTAATTCGTCGCTATCTACTAAAGTTATTGCTTCTTTTTGCTTTATTTTTTTATAAGTATTACATACAATTTCTCCGATGTGTGCATCATTTGCAGAACAGGAAGCAATATGTAATAAATCTTTTTCTCGAGGCTTTTTACTTTGTTTCGTAAGAAATGGCTCTAGTTTTTTTAAACCTTCATTTAATTCTTTCTTTAAAAGAATAGGTTTTTTTCCATTTCGAATAAGAGCAAGGCCATTCGTAAAAATAGATTCTAACAAAACCAAAGTGGTTGTTGTTCCATCACCAACTTCTAAATCTGTTTTTATACTTGCTTCTTTTGCTAGTTCTAGGATTGTGTTAATAACTGCATTTTCACTTTCGATGTTTTTAGCAATCGTTACGCCATCATTTGTGATAAATGGACTAAAAGAAGAATGGTCAATGATTACATTATCTCCTATAGGACCTAATGTTTTTTTCACGGAATCACAAAGAAGGTGAATAGCGATTTCCATTTTTTCATACAGTTCTTCATTACTAATTATTTTTTTCAATTTCATCACTCATTTCTATCATATTTTTCCAATATTTTTTGGGCATAAAATTCATTCTGCATCTTTCGTTTTTACGTTCTGTAATCCCAATTGTTTTATAAAAGTTTTTCCATAAAGTTTCAAATTCTTCTTCCTGGGTACAAAAACTTGTTTCGCTTAAAGTAAATTCACTATTCTTTACAAGATAAAACTTCTTTTTATCATATATACTTATTATTTGCCTTTTTTTATCTTTCATTATCCAATATTCATTTTTTAATCTTTTTTGAAAGTGAATAGAGAGTAAATATAAAATATCATTGTCTGGTTCTATTTCTGCATATAAAACATGATTTTTTAATTCTTTAAAACGAGTAAATCCTTTGAAACGATGGACTTCACGAGAAACATGTTTGCTTATTTTTAAGGCCTTTACAACACAGTTTAAATTACGCATGTAAAATATTTTTTCCTGATATTTTAAAGCATTTAATAAAAAGTAATACATAATTAATTCTTTATTATCATTTTCAGCTATAAAAATATAATAAGATGTTTTTATGATTTCTTTATTTGTCATGGCTTGCCATTCTGTAATGATTTTATAGTTTTCCTCTAAATTCAAGTGAATCAAATGATCTAAAAGGGTGGGGGTATAATTTGAGGGCTTAATGTTTTCGGGTTTTATTTTATTCGTAATTAAAAATTTAATTAGATTTAAAAGACTTATAAAATTATCTTGGTATATATAAATGGATTTATTCATGAGAATAAAGATAGTTGTTTATGACTTTCTGTAATTTTTTCTTTGTCTTCTAAAGCTAAGTTGGATAAAATAAATTCTTTTTTTAGATAAAGAGGATTTATGTCAAATTGATGATTACATGTAATAAAATATCGAGCTCTTTTTAAAACAACTCCCATCTTTTTTAAATCTTTGAATGTTAAAGTAAATAGTTTACGAGAAGTTATAATCCTTTTTGCACTAAGGACTCCAATACCAGGAATTTTTAATAAATCGTTGTAACTACAGGTGTTGATTTCTTTTGGGAATTCCTCTAAATGACGAAGCGCCCAATCAGCTTTAGGGTCTATTAAAATGTTAAAGTTAGGATTTTTGTCATCTAATAAATCTTCTACTTTAAAATTATAGAAACGAAGTAGCCAGTCGGCTTGATAAAGTCTATTTTCTCGTTTTAGTGGTGGTGTTTTTAAAGCGGGTAGTAATTTATCTTTGTTTACAGGAATATAAGCAGAATAAAATACTCGTTTTAATTTATAATTATGGTACATACTTTCACTTTTATCCATAATGTCTTTATCTGTTTCTTTTGTTGCTCCAATAATCATTTGTGTACTTTGACCAGCGGGTACAAATTTTTGGTTTTTATGCGTTTTTATGTATTCCATAATTTTGTCAACCTTTTTTGTATTCTTATTCGGCGCTAAAAGTTTTAACCCATTTTCTGTTGGTAATTCAATATTCGCACTTAAGCGGTCAACCAAAGTTCCCAATTTTTTTAATAGAGCCTCACTTGCTCCAGGAATTGCTTTCGCATGGATATATCCACCAAAATGATATTTATGACGTAAAAGTTCAATTGTCTTAATCATAAGTTGCATGGTGTAATCCGGGCTTTTGATAATGCCTGAACTTAGAAATAGACCTTCAATATAATTGCGCTTGTAAAAGTTGATGGAAATGGAACAAATTTCTTCAGGGCTAAAAATAGCACGCTTTACATCATTACTTTTTCTATTTAAACAATATTTACAATCAAATATACAACAATTTGTCATTAGGATTTTAAGTAAAGAAATGCATCTTCCATCACTAGCGAAGGAGTGACAGATTCCACTAACTGCTGTATTTCCAATACCGTCTTTATTTTTTCTATTACTTCCACTAGAAGAACAGGAAGCATCATATTTGGCACTATTCGCAAGAATTGTTAATTTTTCCTTTATGTCCATTTGATATCACCAAAAAAAGTATACTAAAAAAAACCAAAAAAGTAAACAATTGTTCGTAAAATTGTTTTGCTAATTTTTGGAATTTATTATTAGGAATTAAAATATACGCCAATTAATTATTGTGGTATTTTTATTTAAAACAACAAATAGGTATTTTAGAACACTTACCCTTTATATTTTTAAATAAAGTGTTATTATATAGAAATTAAAAAACAATTTTAGATTGTTTAGAAAAGAGTTTGTAGTAATGAAAAAAAAGGTAGTAATATTATTATTTGTTGTAATTTTTTTCCCATGTAAGGTAAATGCACAAAGGGGATGTTGTTCTCATCATGGAGGAGTAGTAGGATGTTCTAGCAGTGGTAGACAAATATGTAAGGATGGGACACTAAGCCCTACTTGTACTTGCAGTGGTTCAAGTAACACAAATACAAAAAAAGCCATTTATGGATGCACTGATGTTACAGCATTTAATTATAATTCAAAAGCGACTAAAGACGATGGTAGTTGTATTGCTAAAAGACTAGGCTGCTTGGATAAAAGTGCTATTAATTATGATAAAACCGCTAATACCAATGACAATACATGTCAGTATGAAAAAAAGAAAAAAGAAATTGAAAGTATTTTTTATGATACAGAATATAGATCTGAAGACAAAAGTAATGATGTTAAAGAGAAAGTAATACAAGAAGGAAAAAATGGCAAAAAAGAAATAACTTATAAAATTGTGGTTGATCAATTAGGTAATGTAGTTTCACAAGAAAAAATAAGTGAAAACGTTGTAGAAGAACCTATAAAGGAAATCATAGAAACGGATACAATTTCGTTAGAAAAAATTTCTGATAATGTAGAAGATTTGATTGAAAATACAGAAGAAAAAAGTAATGATACTTTTATAGGATTTTGTATACTTGCGATTTTTATATCTTTTCTTTGTTTTAGGTCATATAAGAATGGAAAATGGATATTAAATAAAATAACTAATTTAAAAAAATAATTAAAATAATTTTATATATAGGCTACATACTATCTACGTGATAAAATGAATTAGAGGTATACATATGAACAAAGATATGGAAGAAATAATAAATAATACAATTCATAATAATAGCTTAGTAAAAGTAAACGATAACTTGTATTTGAAAAAATACCAGATGGAAGTTCTTGATTTTTATCATATTGATTATCAAAACTGTTCTTCTATTAGTGAAATTCTATTTTTAATCGATGAAGCCATGGAAAGTGGCGAAATAGAGGAGGAAGATACTCTAGAAGAAGTTGCGCTATCTTTACAAGAATTTAATTATTATCATAATACGAATAAATAAGGAAAATATTGACTTTTCTTCTAAAAATAAATATAGTAGGCAATATATTTATAAATGCGAAGGAGTTTTTTAGATGGCAAAAAGCAATAATGACTGGAAAGCACAACTTGCTAACGTAAAATCGGACATGGTTTCTAATATGAGCAGAGAAGAAAAAATACAATACAATAAAGAAGAACAAGATAGAAAAAAAAGAAAAAACGATAGAAAAAGAGCGTATTTGAATGTTCAAAAAGACCTTTATGAGTTTTTAGCGGGTTATAAACATAATTCAGGAATATTTATTAATAATTTTTTTCGGAATCGTGATTATGAAACGTATTGTCAAGATAAATTTCATATTTTTGATTTTGATGTTAGTGGAATATTTCCAGTGAATCTATTTGATGATATTTCTTTTAGTATTTCGATAGTGAGGTATCTTAGAAAGTTAGAAGAAATGCAAATTGCTTATCATCCTATTACGCCAAGTTTTATTCTTCATTTGAATGCTGTTTCGGAGGCTTTTGATTTCTTAGACCCATTAGAAGAAGATACTATTTTGTATCGTGGATGTACTACTATTGAACGTAATGGAGTGTATGGCATTGTTTCAACGACAACAAATAAAGATATTGCAGAACAATTTAGTCGCGGAACGATGTTAACGATTCATGCTCCTAAAGGTACAAAATGTATAAATGTTAAAAAAATTCGCCCTAAAGAACAAAGAAAAAAAGATTATGAAAACGAAATTTTACTCCCACCATGCGATTACAAAATTTTAAATGTCAGAGAATCAAAAAAAGGTAGAGAACCAAATAATCATACGGGTGTAACAAAACATATGGAAATTGAAATAACTCAACTTGACTTATTAAGTGAATTTTTAAAAAGAATGCAAAATCCACCAGAAGAATATTTACCTATTTCTATGGCACAAGAAGATGATTATGAAAAAGCATTGTTTGTTTTAAAATCTTGTCTATTAAAAAGAGAAAGTGATTTAGAATTGAAACGTTTGAGGAATAAGTAACAAATATTCCTTTTTTAATGAAGTTTTTTTATTTTTTTATGATAAAATGGTGAGTAGAAAGAAGAATTTTTATGGATAGAAAAGTGGTTTTAATAACTGGAGCTGCTAGAGGTATTGGAACAGCTATTGCTCGAAAAATGGCTTCTTGTGGGTATGCTATTGCTATAAATTATCGAGCAAGTGAAAAAGAAGCAATGCAATTAAAGGAAGAGATTACATCTATTTACAAAGTTGAAGTCTTACTTGTGCAAGCGGATGTATCTGTAGAAAAAGAAGTAAAAAATATGGTGGATAGTGTTTTAGAAAAGTTTGAACATATTGATTGTTTAGTAAACAATGCTGCTATCGCTCCAGGAAATTATTTTTATGATAAAACTGAGATAGAATTTCAAAATGTTATCAATACGGATTTAGTTGGACCCTTTTTAACTTGCAAATATGTTGGAATACATATGTTAGAAAGAAAGAGTGGGAAAATTATTAATATAGCCTCTACAAATGGGATAGATACCAATGAAGTATATTCTATGGACTATGATGCTGCAAAAGCGGGACTTATTTCTCTAACACATAATTATGCCAAAGCTCTTGCCCCTTTTGTAAACGTAAATGCGATTGCTCCTGGATGGACAAAAACAGACGCTGTTATGGAAATGAATCCAACTTATTTAAAAGAAGAGGAAGAAAAAATTTTATTAGAAAGATTTGCAAAACCCGAAGAGATTGCGAATGTTGTTTCTTTTTTAGCAAGTGATGATGCTAGCTATATTAATAGTAGTGTCATTCGAGTAGATGGAGGTTTAAAATGAATAAGTATGAAATGATAGGCATAAGTAGTAAAATTAGTGCTCTTGCTGATGCCTGTGAACAAGAACTTAAAGATATTTATCAATCTTTGGATGCTGTTTGTGAATATAATTCTATGAAAGTATTAAGTGCTTTTTGGAAGAATGAAATCAATGAAAGTCATTTTGCATCAACAAGCGGATATGGTTATAACGATGTAGGAAGAGAAGCAATAGAGAAAGTTTTTTCGACTATTTTTAAAACGGAAGGCGCCCTTGTTCGAAGTCAGATGGTAAGTGGATCTCATGCATTATCAACGTGTCTTTTTGCCCTTCTTCGTCCGAATGATATTTTGCTTTCTATTACAGGATTACCTTATGATACTTTACATGAAGTGATTGGAATCACGGAAAATGCTAGTTCTTTAAAATCTTTTGGCATTCAGTATGAGCAAATTGATTTAGTAGAAGATAATTTTGATTACAAAAAAATTGAAGATTATTTAAAAACACATAAAGTAAAAGTAATAGAAATTCAAAGGAGTAAAGGCTATTCTACAAGAAAAAGTATTTCTATTGAAAAATTAGAAAAAGTAATTAAGTTTGTTAAAGAAATTCAAAAAGATGTAATTGTTATGATAGATAATTGTTATTGCGAATTTGTTGGTACAATAGAGCCAAGTGAAGTAGGAGCAGATATTGTAGTGGGTTCATTAATTAAAAATCTTGGTGGCGGAATTGCTCCGAATGGTGCTTATATCGTGGGCAGAAAAGATTTAATTACCCTATGTGGAGAACGTTTGACTTTACCAGGAGAAGGCAGTGACGTTGGGCCAACACTAGGAATTAATAAGAGTATTTTACAAGGTTTATTTTTTGCCCCAAGTGTTGTTGCTAGTTCTTTAAAAACAGCCATATTTACAAGTTTAATGTTTGAAAAATTAGGAGTTATGGTAGAGCCAAGGTATGATGAAGAACGAGTAGATATTGTTGAAAATATTATTTTTCATAATGCTGATGATTTAATAAAATATTGTCAAGGAATTCAAATGGGTTCCCCAATTGATTCTGCATTTGCACCAATACCAGGAGATATGCCAGGGTATGAAGATAAAATTATTATGGCAAGTGGGTCTTTTACACAAGGAAGTAGTATAGAACTATCATGTGACGGTCCATTACGAGAACCATTTATTGCTTATCAACAAGGGGGACTTACTTACGAATATGGAAAAATAGGTGTTTTAAAAGCAATTGATAATTTTTTGAAAAAAGAAAAGTAGAACTAGAATATAGGAGATTTAAAAATGGAGGAACATTTTAAGAATTTAAATGAATTTCAAAATTTAGAAAATATTAAAAAAGTATTGGATGCTGGAAGTGGAAAAACAAGTTTAAGTTATTTAATAAATAAATTTTCAAATGCAACAATTGATGCAATTGTTTATCCAGGAGATGAAAGAAAAATTGGTACAATCAGAGAAAAAGTAAAAGGTAATTATAATTTAATGGAATTAGATTTTTGTAAAGAAGAGATTCTTAAAAGCTATGATTTTGTTCTAGCACATCTTTTACTTGGAGAAGCAACTAAGTTTGGAAATCATTTTCAAGATTTATTACATAAGTTACTAAAAATTAAAAGCCCTTATTTTTTGATTTATGATATTTTAGAGGATACTTCTATTGATTACAATTACTTAGAAAAGTGTTTTTCTTTGAATAATTTTGAGATTTTAGAAAAAAAGATTTTTAAAAAGAGTAAAGAGCAAGCCTACGGAGATTTTATTGCTAAAAACTATGTTGCTTATTTAATTAAAAAAACAGATTGATTTTTATCATACTTGAAACTTGTAAAACAAATAATTATATGCTATTATGAATTTAGCAAGAAATCTTGCATAAAATAAAAAAAAGAGGAACATTTGATTTTGCAAGTGAATGTCGCCTCTAAATTATTGAGAATGACACTCAATCAATGCTGAAAGAGTGTCTAATTTTTTATTGCCAATACCAATAAGGTAGAGAGTAATAAAATGATAGAAATGCTTTTTAAAAACTTCAATATAAAAGTTTTTATATTCATTTTATCTTACCTCCCTTCTTTTAAAAGATTGGAGGACGACACTCACATCAAATATTCCTAAAAGAATTATATATTGAAATCAATAAATTTTATTAACATTACAACATTAAGTTTGTAATGTTTTTTTCTTGTTTTAAAGAATTATCAAATTTGTTATAATATTTTTTGTAAATGGAGTTTTTGACCTATGGCGAATAAAAAGAAAATGGATATACTCTTTGAAGATAAAGAATTACTCGTAATTAATAAACCAGCAGGATTACTAACCATTGCAACAGAGAAAGAAAAATTACATACCCTTTATCATCAAGCAAGAGAATACGTTAAAAAACAAAATCCTAAAAATAAAGTATTTATTGTACACAGACTAGACAAAGATACTTCAGGAATTGTTGTATTTGCTAAAAATGAAAAATTAAAAAAGGAATTACAAGATTCTTGGAATCAAATTGTTTTTTTAAGAGAATATATAGCAATTGTAGAAGGAAAGGTTATAAAAAAACAGGATACAATAAAATCATATTTAATAGAAGATAAAAACTTTAAAGTATATTCTACTTCTTCTCAACAGGGAACATTAGCAATTACAACTTATGAAACTTTGGCAAGCACAAAAGCTTATTCCTTGTTACGAATTACCATTGCTACAGGTAGAAAAAATCAAATTCGTGTTCAATTATCAGAAATAGGACATCCAATTGTTGGGGATAAAAAGTATGGTTCGAAAAAAAATCCGATGGGAAGAATGGGACTTCATGCTTCAAAATTAGGAGTAAGAGTAAATCCCAAAAAAGAATTTTTCTTCCAAGCTCGAGTTCCTAGGGAATTTAAGAATATGTTTGAAAGTGAGTTAAATAAATATGAAAAAAAGACTAATGATTGATATGGATGATGTTATTACCGATGGTACATTTAAGAATCAACTTGAAGATTTTATTGGAGAAAAGATTGATACAAATAAAACAGGTTATTATTTACAAAATGCTCTAGGAGATAGGAAAGAAGAATTCTTTAATAAGGGGCCACTTGATATGTACGAAAATGCTCCTTTAAAAGAAGGTGCCTATGAGGCAATCAAAAAATTAAATGAGGTTTATGAAGTTTATATCGTTACAAATTATTGTATTCCTGATGCCCATTTTCAAGAAGGAAACCATTTAAAATTTAAAATGGAATATTTGCAAAAACATTTACCTTTTTTAAAAACAGACCAAATTCTTTTTATAGATAATAAAGAGTTAATTGATTTTGATATTCGTATTGATGATTCTATTCGACATTTAACCAATGGAGAGGTACTTTTACTTTTTGATGCTTATACCAATCAAAATTTAACGAATGAAGAATTAAAATCTAAAAATATAAAAAGAGTGATGAATTGGCAAGAAGTTTTAGATATTTTATTATAGGAGGATTTTATGGAACGATTACAAAAAGTAATAGCAAGTAGCGGCTATACTTCGAGAAGAAAAGCAGAAGAGTTAATTAAAAGTGGAAAAGTAAAAGTAAACGGAGAAGTAATTACTGAGTTAGGGACGAAAGTTTCTTTAGAAGACCAAATTGAAATTGAAGGTAGTTTTCTAGAAAAAAATGAAAAAAAAGTCTATTATCTTCTTAATAAACCTCGTGGAGTCATTAGTAGTGTTACGGATGATTTAAATCGTAAAACGGTTGTTTCTTTCATTGATACAGATTTGCGGATTTATCCAATAGGGCGACTTGATTATGATACAACAGGGCTAATACTTTTAACAAATGATGGGGAATTAGCTAATTTACTTATGCATCCCAAAAATGAAGTAGAAAAAACATATATTGCTAAAATCGAAGGGAATTTAACGCCGAGTGAATTTTATAGTTTAAAAAAAGGTATTGTGATTGAAGGAAGAAAAGTCATTCCAACACACTTAAAAATAAGAAAAACTACGGATAATAGTCAAATTATTGAAATAAGTATTATTGAAGGAAGAAATCACATTGTTAAAAAGATTTTTGATGAACTAAAACATCCAGTGAATAAATTAAAAAGAGAGAGTTATGCCTTTTTAAATTTAGGAAATTTAAAATCAGGAGAATATAGAGAACTTACCTTAAAAGAAGTAAAAAAATTATACAGTTTAAAATAATATTTTTCTTGGGGGTGGTAAAATGAAAAATGAAATTTTAAAATTAAAGATTAAACTTGAAGTTGTTTTAAAGTATGGATTGTGTAAAGAATCTAGTATTACTTTAGATGATTTTATGACTTTGTATAAATCTTATGATTATTTACCAGAATATTATTTTGCCTCGATTTTAGATATTAATTTTACGCAATATCATTCCTTAAAATATGAGGGACAAGAAACAGTCCCAATACTTCGCTATTTTGATTATACCATTATAAAAAATGAGGAACAAATTGTAAAAGAATTATTTGAAGAAAAATTAGTAACCTATGATATGAGTCTTTCTTATTCAAAATTTTTGTTTTTAAACAAAAGATATCCTTATTTAAATGAGATAGAATTTGCAGAAATTTTTCAAATTAAGCCTTCAACTCTAAGAGCTATGAAATATAAAAAAGAAATCATATTATTTTTAAAAAAGAATTTGAGTTAAACAGTGATGAATTATTAGTAGTAGAAGATTTAATGTACTGTAAAAATATACATCCTGGCTTTTCTATTGATTATAATATTTTTCAATATCTGAATTCATTCTATCCAGATATAGATAAAAACAGGTTTGCTAAAATACTTGGCTTATCGAATAATCAAATGAAAAATATTAAGAAACCTAATGCAAATTATAAAAAACTTCTAAGGTTTACGAAGCCGTATTTGTTAAAAAAGAAAGATACAATTATAGCGGATCTTATAAAAAATAGAAATGTACAGTATAATGAGAAAATCAATTATGAACGCTTTTTAGAGTTATATCATGATTATGATTATATAGATGAATTTTCCTTTGCATTTTATGTATTAAATATTAGTTTTAATCAATTTCAAGGAATGAAATATAGTGGAACTTCTACGTACATATTTGAAATAGAT
This sequence comes from uncultured Muribaculaceae bacterium, assembly GCA_964430695.1. Lineage (GTDB taxonomy): Bacteria > Bacillota_I > Bacilli_A > RF39 > UBA660 > MGBC108787. Next base: position 21,241 of record CAYSFO010000007.1, read on the forward strand.
TTTTCATTAACTGATTTAAAGAAAGAGCATATTTTTAATAAAATTTTAAAAGATTTTCATTTGTGTGAAGGAGAGCTTATCAATTATTCTTTATTTTTAGAAATACATAATCAATTTGCTTTTTTATCTGTTTGGCATTATTAGATGTACTTGGTATTTCCCCACAAATTTTTGATAAAATGAAATATTATCATAAAAGCTTTTATCTTCGTAATGGAATTCAAAAAGAAAAATCATTTTATTATTTAAGAGAAGTTTTAGAAAGTAGATTTTATACTAGTGAGGAAATTAATACTATTTTAAAAAAATATGATATTTCTATTCATTATTTTATAGTTTATAGTATAAATAAAGGGCGTTATTTTACTTCAGAGGATTATATGCAAGCTTTAAAATTAAATTCTGGTTTATTTATTGGCAAAACTAAAATGTCCGATTCTTTTTTTAATGTTCACTATAATGAACTATTAAAATATGTGAAGTTTATTTTAGGAAACTTTAAAAAAAGAAATATGATTTCTTATAAATTAATTATTGATGATATTATTCAAGAAGCTATGCTATATATTTATCAAAATTGTGGAGATTTAGAAATTAATTTTAAAAATACAGAAAAGTGTTTTAATAAGATTCAGTTTAGAACGCAATTGCATTTGTTAAAGATTATTGAAGAAAATCATAAGCTGAATAAAAATGAAGTACATTATAAAGATAAAATTGATTTTGTTCAAAATACATGTAATATGGATAGTGAAGATATAGAATCTCCTAATTCTTTATATGGGAATATGTTATTATTTATGAGGCAGGGGTATTCGTTTTCTGAATCATTGGAAATGGTATCTAACTTGTATAAAGATTTGTCAAATGAAGAAATTATGGAAAATATAAAACAAGAAGCAAATGAAGTGAGATTAAATAAATAAATAAATAAATGCAAATAAAAAGGCCTTAAGCGGCTTTTTCTTCATCTTCTATTTCATCTTCTTGTTTATGATGTTCACATTCTTCACAGTTACATTCATCACATTCACAAGATTCAGTTTCTTCTGTATCTTCTTCAATAGCGCTTTCTTCTTTTTCTATCATTTCAATCGCAGCAGTTGGACAAGATTCCATTGCATTTAATAAATTTTCACTTTCTAAATTTTCATTATTGATAACACTTGATTGTCCTTCTTCGTCAAATTCAAAGTGTTCAGGATCAATGGCAACACAAGCTCCACATCCAATACATCTTTCTTTTGAAACGTTGATTTGTTTCATTTTCTCATCTCCTATATAAAATTATACGTAGGGAATAGTGAAAAATCAATCAATATCTATTTTAAAAATACAAAATTTATGATATTATATTTTCAAATAGTGTAGGTGAGGTTCATGAGTTCAAGAATGGATAAGTATTATGATAATAATGAATTCGTTGGTTCGAGGACAAAAAAGAATGCAACGCTTTATCAAGAAATTACCCACGATGATATAGAAGAAATCAATTTAACAAGCAATGCCCATGTTATTGGAGAGAATGATCAAAATATTAATCTTGATCAAATAAAAGAAATTTTAGAAAAAAAATATCATGAAGAACCTAAAAAAAATTATATAGCTCAAAAAACAGAAGATTCTAAAGAAGAAAAGAAAGAAGTAGAAGAAACAAAAGAATATGACATTAATTCCATTTTACAAAAAGCAAAATTAACAAAAGATGTAGATTATGAACGAGACAGATTAAAGAAAGTACGTGATACACAATATGATATTTTAAAGGGATTGGATTTAGAAGAAGAAAAATCCTCTTCTAAAATTTCAAACAGTCAAGAAGAAAACTTAATCAATTTAGTAAATACAATAACCGAAAAAGAATTAACTCGTGAAATGAATCCTTTAGATATTTTAACAGATTTAAAGGGTAGTGATAATACTGTTGTTTTGGATGGTATTAAGGAAGAAATTGAAAAGAAAGAAATACAAGATACAGTAAAAGAGGAAATAAAAAAAGAAATTGATAAAACTTTCTATACAAATTCTTTATCATTCACAAAAAGTGACTTTGATGATTTTAATGATTTAAAAGAGGATATGGAATCTAACAAATTACTAGTTCGTATTCTTCTTGTTATTGTAGCTATCGCTCTTTTAGTAGGTATTATATTCTTAATAAATCATATTTTTCATTTCAATTGGTTTTAAATTTTGGCTCTATTCATTTAGTGGGGACCTAAAATTATATTTTTCTAAGTAACTAAAAAAAAACAGGTATTTTTGAGATTCATTTTTCAATACCTGTTTTTTGATGGATAAACTTTATTTGTATCTTTTTTATTCATTCTTCGAATCATTTAATTATTTTATAATTACTTCTATTTGTGTATCTTTTACACTTGATTTATCTTGGACAAACAAGTCTATACGAGGTTCTCTCATGGCTGCACCGCACACATCTAGAATAATTGCATCATAGGAAACACCATCAATAACTAATGTTAGTTCATCATACAAATTATACAATCTTTGATCACTATTTTTATATTTTTCCCAACTTAATAATCTTGGACTTGCTGCAGCAACAACTAGCTTTCCATTATAGGTATACCATCCGTTTTCATTAACTTGAAAATCACTTATTTTTAATCCAGAAGCCGTAGTATCACCGGAAGATCCATCTCCCAAATAATAAGATGTTAATCTATAATTTAATCTAGTACCTGGAATATTTTCCGTTGTATTTGTTTTATTGTCTTGCGTTTCGACCGGAGGAATATCATTTTCTACCACATTTTCTTGAGAAACAATGTTTTCTTCTTCTACTTTTTCTTCCGCCTTAGGTGTAGTTTCATTTTCAGATTCTATTTCATTTTTGATAACTGGTGTAGGAGTTTCATTTGATGCTGCTCCTATTCCTTGTAAATCAGTAAAACCCATTAAAGTGCCATTCTCGTATATGCCTACAACACCATTTTTTTGTATTTTATAGGTAAGCTCTCCATTATCTCCCCAATATTCTGTATGAATTTTATTTTCCTTTATAAAACTACTAGAAGTTACTTTATCAGCAGTCGTAGCAATTCTAGAAAAATCAATATTTTCTTTCTTTATAGTTCCACTTTCTGGTATAGTAAGAGCCGAATCAAAATTTAAATCAACTTCAATTGTTTCTATAGTATCACTCCAACCATTTTTAGGAGGTTCCTCATAAGGATTATTAAAATCACTTATTTTTATCGTAGAAATATCATTCGATTGATTATTTGTATTTCCACTTATTTTAGGTGTAGGAACATCTGTTTTAATTTCTGACATTTTCATACCTCTTTCTAATTATTAGAATAACATATTTTTATAGTAAAATACATGTATTTAACAATCTTTTTACATTTTAAATTGTTTATCTGTAAACACATCATAAAAAATAAGATTCGTTTCAATAAAGATGCAAGTTAAAAAAGTTTTGGGTTCTAAACTATTTCATGATATACTTATTGTAGAGTAGAGGGTATAGCTATGAAAATCACTTTATTTTTGCCTAATAAAATACTTCGTTTTAAATTGCCTCATATTATATCTGGTAATTTTTCTTTTGATGAATTAGAAGAGGAAGAAAGTAAATTAATTAACATTAAAGCAAAAGATGGCCATTGGGTTTTATATAAAACAGAAGATGTAAATATTTTAAAAGGTTTTCTTTCTATGGATGAAATTATTTTAGAAAATAACAATTATTATGTCTTAGAAAGAGAAAAAAAACAATATATAATTTATGTCTCTGACCTTGCTTTTACAGGCGTTTTAACTTATTCTTACCAAGACAATAGTTCTTTTACTATAGGAAGTAATGCTGGAAATGCAATTCAATATAGTATTTCTGTCTTAAAAGAATATACAGTAAAAATTGATTGTAATCCAAATGGAATCACATTAACGAAAATGGGAACTTTTCCCGTTTATATCAATAAAAATGTGATGGAGGGAGATACAAGTCAATTTAGTTTTGGTGATGAGATAGATGTATATGGTTTAAATATTCTATTTCTTCATAATCTATTAATTATTAATTATCTAGATAATATTGTAATTTCAGAAAAAGAAATGGGTTTATATCATTTTGTTTTCCCTGAAGATGAACAACCTAAAAATATCGAAATAAAAGATATAGATTTATATAAAGAACAGGATTATTATTCAAAATCGCCAAGATTACGAAGAGTCATTACAACAAAAGAAATTAAATTAAGTGAACCACCCAAAGAAGGAGACAGTTCTGAATTACCTCTTATTTTAGTCATTGGGCCAATGCTTACCATGGGAATCACTTCTATTACCATGCTTGCCAATACTTTAATACGTATTAATAATGGGGAAGCGACTTTAAAAAACTCATGGGCCCAACTAGTGACGAGTGGTGTAATGCTAATTTCTATGCTTGTTTGGCCATTAGCAACGAATTATTATAATCGTAGACAAAAAACGAAATTGAAACAAGAAATTACAGAAAAATATACAAAATATTTAGCAGAAAAAAGAAAAGAATTAGAAACAGAAAGAGAACAACAAAAAATTATTTTATATGAAAATTTAATACCTTTAGAAGACTGTATCACCATTATCAACAATAAAAATATTCATTTTTGGGATAAAAGAATCGATCAAAGTGATTTTTTGGTTGTGCGACTTGGAATTGGTAGAGAATTTTTAGATGTGAAGATATCGTATCCCGAACAAGGATTTACAATTGAAGAAAGTGAACTAAAAGCGAAAGCCGATGCTTTAGTGAATGAGTTTCTATATATCGACAATGTTCCTCTAGGTTATTCTTTGTATGAAAACAAAATTACGGCAGTAATGGGAACTCTTACAAAATCCATTTATTTTACGCAAAATATTTTATTACAATTAATTACTTTTTATAGTTATGAAGATTTAAAAATTGTTTTGTTTACAGAGAATCAAAGAGAAAATATGTGGAGCTTTTTAAGATATTTAAATCACAATTTTACAAATGAAAGAGATTTTCGTTTCTTTTCCTCTAACAAAGAAAACGCCAAAGAAGTGGCTGATTATTTAAATATACTTATTAACATGCGCGCAGGGCAAGAAAAAAATGCTCCTCATAAACCCCATTATTTAATTATTATAGATGGTTGGGATAATATTTATCAAAATGATATTATCAAAGATCTTACAGAAATTGATGAGGATTTAGGGTTTAGCATACTAATAATAGAAAACAAAATGGGAAAACTCCCAAGCAAATGTAATAACTTTATTTCGTTGGATGGAGCTTCTTCGAAAGTACTAAAAAATGCTTATGATGAACAAGTCCAAATGTTTTTCACAGAAGAAATTCATTATAATATGCCCATGCTTGCCATTTCTAAAAAATTGGCAAATATTCCTATTGAATTTGCGGATGGATTTAAAGAATTACCGAATGCGATTTCTTTCTTAGAAATGGAAAAAGTAGGACTAGTAGATCAATTAAATATTTTAAATCGTTGGAATTCGAACGATGCCACTACTAGTTTACGAGCAGAAATTGGTGTGGATGAACGAGGAGATATCATGTATTTGGATTTACATGAAAAGTTCCATGGACCACATGGCTTGATTGCTGGTATGACTGGTTCTGGTAAATCCGAATTTATTATTACATACATTTTATCTATGGCGATTAATTATAGTCCATACGATGTTTCATTTATTTTAATCGACTATAAAGGTGGAGGACTTGCCTTTGCTTTTGAAAACAAAACGAATAATATTGTCCTTCCTCATTTGGCAGGAACAATTACCAATTTAGATAAAGCTGAAATGGATCGAACTTTGGTTAGTATCGATAGTGAAATTAAAAGACGTCAGAGTATATTTAATGAAGCCCGTGATGCTCTTGGAGAAAGTACGATTGATATTTATAAATACCAAGCATTCTTTAAAGAAGGAAAATTAAAAGAACCAATTCCGCATTTATTTATTATCTGTGATGAATTTGCTGAGTTAAAAAGTCAACAACCAGATTTTATGGATAATTTAATTAGTGTTGCTCGTATTGGGCGTTCTTTAGGGGTACACTTAATCCTAGCGACTCAAAAACCAAGTGGTGTAGTAAACGACCAAATTTGGTCCAATACGAAATTTAGAGTTTGCTTAAAAGTACAAGATGCCTCTGATAGCAAAGAAATGTTAAAAAGGCCAGAAGCAGCTAGCTTAAAACAAACAGGTAGATTTTACCTACAAGTTGGATATGATGAATATTTTGCGTTAGGGCAATCAGCTTGGTGTGGAGCGAAATACTACCCCTCTGAAAAAATTGTAAAACAAGTAGATAAAAGTTTAAATTATATTAATGCTTGTGGACAAATTTTTAAAAGTATTCAAGCGAGCAATAACATTAAAATTGAAGCGCAAGGCGAACAATTAGCAGCCATTATGGATGGTATTATCAAAACTTCTGCTATGACAAAAATGTATGCAAGACGTTTATGGCTGGAAAATATTCCCGAAATTATTTTAGAAAGTGATGTAACAAATAAATATCAAATTACATCCGTTCCATTCCAAATTAAAGCGGTGATTGGGGAATACGATGCTCCTGAAAAGCAAGAACAAGGAGTTGTTGTATTTGACATGTTAGAGGATGGAAATACCATCATTTATGGAAATGATGGTAGTGAAAGAGAAATGTTATTAAATACGATTATTTATTCCTCTTGTAAAAATCATTCGGCAGAAGAAGTAAACTATTATATTATTGATTATGGTTCTGAATCTTTAAGAAAATATCAATCTTTACTACATGTAGGAGGAATCGTTTTTGCTGGAGAAGATGAAAAGTTTTATAACTTATTAACATTAATTCGAGAAGATATTCAAAAACGTAAGAAATTATTTGCTGAATTTGGAGGAAATTATCAAAATTATAATAAAGTCAGTCAAGAAAAGAAACCTGTAAAGGTAGTTATTATTAACAATTATGATTCTTTATATGAGAATTATCCTGAAATCTATGAAAAGCTTCCAGAGCTTGTAAGAGATTCAGAACGTTACGGCATTGTATTTATTTTTACAGCCACTGCCATTAACTCTATACCAAATAAAATTTCACAAAGTTGCAAAAATATCTATGCTTTTAAATTAAAAGATAGCAGTGATTATATGTCTGTGTTTGGAGTACGTTCTAAAGTAACTCCTCGTGATATCGTTGGTAGAGGAGTATTAAATAATGATGGTTTACATGAATTCCAAGTTTGTAGTATTAGGCCAACAGAAGAGGAAACGAATGAATTTTTAAATACGTTTATCCAGGAAAAGAATCAATTAAATCAAAGAAAAGCAAAGAAAATACCGACATTACCAGACATTGTTCGTCTTCCAGATGTCCAAGAAGAAATCAAATCTTTAAATCATATTCCGATTGGGATAAGTAAAAAAGGTTTAGAAGTCGTAAGTGTGGATTATTTAATAAATATAGGAAATATTATTACCTCAAACAAACTAGCAAACACAGCAAATTTTGTAATAAGTTTACTTTATTTATTCCGCTTTATTCCTAATATGAATATTTTAGTCATTGATCCTATGAGTTTATTAGGGCTTGATAAGATGCAATATCCAAATTATTACACCGAGAATTTAGAAGGAGTAATGGGTCAAATCATTGATTATATTAAAAAATTAATAGAAATTCAAAGCCAGGTGAGAGGAATTCTTCTTATTTATGGTTTTAATAAATTTGTAGATAAATGTGGAGATAAGAACAAATTAACAGAAATATTTAAAACAATAAAAGAATATGAAAAGTTCTCAGTTATTGCCGTTGATGATGCTCCAAAATTGAAAGCCTATGTGTATGAAGCTTGGTTTACAAGTATTTTTAACATGAGTGACGGCATTTGGATAGGAAGAGGTTTAGCTGACCAAAACTTACTACGAGTATCGACTGTTACCAAAGAAATGACAGCAGACTATAAAAATGATATGGGATATTTAGTGAGTGAGAATGTAGCAACATTATGTAAATTTATTGACTTTGTTAGCAAAGGGGATGAGAGTAATGAAGAATAAAGTTTTAATTCATGTGATTGTTCCTGAATTAGATGAAAGTTTTGATATTTTTATTCCTGTCAATGAACTTATATGGAAAGTTCAAAAACTATTATTAAAGTCGATAAGTGATTTATGTAATGTACCTATTAATCCAAATAGTAGATATGTTTTATTGAATAAAGATAATAATCGAATTTATAATAGTAATGAACAAGTGATTAACACGGATATACGAAACGGAACAGAATTGTTATTCATTTCAAAATAGTTCGTTGTAAATAAGCAAAATTTTACAAATAAAAAGAATAAGGAATATTTATAAAAGATTTCCTTTTTCTTTTAAACAAGAATTGGATATAGAATTAATATTTACTTAATGTTATAATTGGATTATAAAAACTAAAAATAGCAAATGCAAAGTCAGGGTGAAACAATGAGTGGAATAGATAAAATAAAGATAGGATTAACAGGAATTGCTGCAAATGCTTTAAGTGATTTAATTAATAGTAAAACTGTTACAACAGATACAACTAGTAAAGAAGAAAGTACAATTTCTAAAATAGAAGTAGATAATATAGATGTATCTAAAACGATTCAGGAAACCTCTTTAGCTATGGATAAAACAAGCTATACTTCTGAAGAAATAGATGCTATGGTAAAAAATTATAAGAGCGAATTGCAAGACCAATTAAAGGAATATAATGAACTTTTAAATTATGTGGAAAAAGAGTTGAAACCATTAGATGATGTAAGAGCCCTATTAAATGAACTCTATATTAATTATGAAGCTTTTGCTAATCAAACAGAGGGTGATGTCACAGAGATTGCATTAACCTATAAAAATGTTTATTGTAGTGAAGAAAAACTAAAAGAATTAGGGCTTACTTATGAAGAATTACAAAATATAGAATTAAATAAATTAATAGAAATATGTAAAGAAAAAGACCCAGATATAATAGAAAAATATAAAGCTATAGAAAGCTATAAGACAGAAATATTAGATAAAAAAGTAGCAGAAGAGACAGAATTTAAAACCTATGAAGAATATAAAGAGTACAGAGATGCATTAGAAAGTGACCAAGTCATATTAAAAAGTGCAATAAGAAAAATAAAGCAAGAAATAGAGTGTGCAGAATATAATTTTTTGACTCTATCAGAAGAGTATCAAAATTATAGTTATGATGGAACAAAAGGAGTAAGTCCGTTAGAGGAATTACGCACTTCAAAAGAATCCTTTTTTGGTAGCTTAAAATTTATGGAAAATAAAAAGGAACTAGAAAATTTATTAGTTGCAAGTGAGATGAATCCCGAACTTTCTAAAATGTATAATTATTTATATGAAAAAGAAGGATTAGAAAGTGCAACAGAATATTTAACAAAAATGGAAGATACGATTAATCAAGAAGTAGGAAAAAAACAAGCAGAAGCTTTTTTAATGAAGTTAGAAGAAGAAGAAAAGGCAGCAGATGTAATTACAAATCATTTAAAAGTTGCTGGAAAAGGTTTAGTAGATGGAACCGAATCTTTTGCTGGAGGAGTTGCTGCTTGGTTTACAGGTAGTGAGGTATATACAATAGATGAGTATGAATCTATGTATATACTACAAGCATTACAAAATGAAGAAAAGTATGATTTTTTACTTGATAATAATTATGAAATTAGTCAAAGCATTGGAAATATGCTTCCAAGTATAGCTTTAAGTGTGGCGTTAACTCCAGCAGCAGGTGCTACCGTTGCACAAACAGCCGGAACAATCAGTATGGGAGTAAGTGCCGGAGGAAATAGTTATCATAGTGCATTGGTTGAAGGGCAGGATCCATCAAAAGCAATCTTGTATGGTGTTTTATCTGGAGTATCTGAAGCAACGTTAGAAAGAATGCTAGGAGGAATACCAGGACTTAGTGATGTCAATGTGACAGGATTAAAGACATTTGCACAAGCAATGTTACAAGAAGGAATTGAAGAAGGAACACAGGAATACTTAGATGCATTAATGAGAGCAGGTTTATTTGGCGAAGAAATTGATATAGAAGAAGTGACGAAAAATGCAGGTAAGAGTGCTATATATGGATCCATAACAGCAGGTATTATGAATACACCGTCTTTAACAATTAATAGTATTAATTCTATAAATAGTAAAAATGATATTGATGTTACTGAGAAATTAGTCAATTTAACAGAAAAACTAGATACTGATATGGATACTACAGAAGAATTAGATACTATTTCTATGTCAGAAGAAGATTTAAATAATACTGTTGAAGAAATTGAAGTCGAACGAGTAAAAGATTGCGAAAATAGAGTATTTGAAACTGAGGGTGGTATGGCACTTGGAAAAAATAACCCAATATCTTTACATACCAATTCTAATTTTGCATATCGAATTACAGGTATGTCTCAAATAGTAGATATTGTTGATTGTGGGTACGTAAGAACTAAAGGATATGGTCCTCGTGCTGCTCGAGTAGGTCAAGTTGTTTATTGGTCAAGAGGAAGTGAGTGTTTATATTACTACGATACAACAAGAGCCATATTAGAAGCATCAATGGACAAAGTTGACGGTGGTAAAATAGGAGCTTTATCTATCGATGATTTGTCTGCAATTTGGATATTTAATAAAACAAATAACCAATACGAAAATAGATTAGAAGATATAAAAAAAATATACCAAAATAAAAGTGAAGATATGCAGATAACAGAAGAAGTGTTAAATGATATGCTAAATAATAAAAATACAGAAAGTTTAAATAACAGAGATGTTACTGAAAAGTTAACCAATATTGATACAGAGGTTGATGTTACAGAGAAATTAACCGATATAACAGAAAAATTAGATAGTAGTATTACAGAGGAAATAGAAATTACAGGGAAGATGCCAAAGTATGAGCCGACAGAAAAGATTGGCCAAGATGGGATAATAAAAGATGATATAACTGAAAAAATTGTGATTCCAAAGCTTTCTGACATTTATAATGGTTCTATATTTAATGAAGATGGTTCCATTAATTATACTAGTGCAAGTCATTTAATTTCGAGTAAATTGGATGCCTTCTTTTCCAATTTTGGGGATTCGTATGGTACAGATCAGGCGGCATTAAATCAATTATATAGATATACAAGAGATGATTCAATAGGTAATTTAATAGACGAAAGTATAGTAAAATATGTTAATCCAAGAATTACTAAGATTACTGGGAAGCTTGGTAATACGAAGTATTTTGAATTAAAGCAGAAGTTAACGAATAAGGGATTTTCTAAACGAGATGCTAGTGTAATTTTGTCTGGGGTTAACAATGAAGGGGCTTGTACATATGCCGCTTTTGCTAATGAAATTTTTGCTACTTTTAATGAAAAGGCAGAGGCTTTTGAAAGTTATTTTGGTTTTCCAATGTACTATACAAATGAATCTGGAAAGTTATCTTTAAATACAGAAGAATTGTTGTTAGATATTTATTTATATGAAAATGATGTTGCCAATGGTGGGAAGTTGTTTGAAGATAATAAAGTCGTTTCTTTTAATCCGTTTGAAGGAGATATTTTTGATAGACCTACTTTAAATGCTGAGAATCAAGTTTATTTAAGTAATTCAGCGGGCCGCAATGATTCTAAAATTAAACAGTATCTAAATTCAAAAGGTTTAGAATATGATTCTGTTTCTACTGTTTTTGGTGGTTCGTTTGAGGAATCTTTTAAATCTAAAATTTCTCGGATCTTTTCAGATTCTGATAATTATATTTCTGATGATACTATACTTTCCATAAAAAAATCAGTTGAAGATATAATCAACAATGGAAAAAGTCAAGTTTCTTTAGGAATATATTCGAGAGGAAAAGAAATTCGTATGATTTCTTTAGAGGATCCCATTCATTATACAACGAATACTTGGAATGAGGGGTCTGGTCATGCTGTTTTTGTCACTGCGGTAACAGATGACGGTTTTATAGTTAGTTCTTGGGGACAAAGATATCTCATTCCATTTGTAGATTTACAAAAAGGCGGGAATTTTACTCTTATAGAATCAGAAATATATCCATTAAATAATCAGGAGGTAGATGAATAATGACACAAATGAAAGTAATTACAAAAGAAAATTTAGAGACAATGTTTCCAAATAATATAGATTATAATTTAGAAACAATGGATAAAGAAACTTTAGATGCCTTTTTAAATTTATATTCTTATACCCAAACTTTATTAAATGTTTGTATAAGTGAAATGTTAGGTGTTAAAAGATATGATTCCTATTTAGAATATAATTCTTTACATTTTCAACAAACGAAAGAAGAAGATATGGATATTTATCAATATATAGGTTCTTCTGTTATGAAATATTTGTATGTAAGAAATAATTTATATTTAGAAAGATTAACAGAAGAGGAAAGACGCTTTTTGATAGATAAAATGTTAAAAAATGACTTTTCAATAGATGAAGAAACAAAAAAGATTTTAGAAAGTATATTGGCAAAAGCAATTGTTGAGATTAAAAAAACAAGTGGCGAATTAGAGCTTACAAATTTTGGACCAGAACTTCCTGAGTACTTTGCTCCTATGAATGCTTTAGTGATTGGTTTAAGGTATGATGAATTTTATGAGGGAGATTTAAGTGATGAAGATTGGGATGTTCAATATGAGCGTCAAAAAGAAGAAATAGCCAAGTTAATTTCCCAGCTAACGAATGAATTATCTGCAAAGATAAATATACCCGTGAAAGTCATTCCATATAATGAATTTAGTATAAAAAAAAATCAAGTGAATGGTAGGAAACAATAGGAGAATGTTGTGTTTAAGATTATAGAAAAAAAGAATACAGAAAATTACTTTTATTATAAAGCACAAATGGATAATGATTTCGTTTTTATAAAAAAATTAAGAATGGAAAATAATGAATTAAAAAAGCAATTAAAAAATGAAATACATTGTTATAATCTTTTAAAAGAATATCCTTTTATTCCAAGGGTTCTTAAATATAACTTAGAAGAAAATTATATTGTATATGAGTATATTGATGGCAAAAATCTAGGGCAGTTTAAGAATCTATCCCAAAATGAAATTATGATGATTTTAATTGAAATATGTTCTTGTTTAGAGAATGTACATAGAAAAGGAATTATTCATTGTGATTTGAAACCAAGTAATATTATGATAGATAAAAATGGAAAAATTTATATCATTGACTTTGCTAATGCAAATTCTGTAGATGAAAAAGTTCTGTTTGGAACCAAAAGGTATTGTTCTTTAGAACAATTAAGCCATAAAAATGTAGTTCCTTTCTTTGATATTTATTCGATAGGTGTAATTATGTATGAGTTATTATCTAGACATTTAGCTTTTAAAGACCTTAAGGATAATGAACTAATAAAAGCAAAGAAAGAAAATCCTTTACTTGTCTTTGGTGTTCCTAATTTGGTAAATGAAATTATTGAGAAAGCGACGACTAGAGATATAAAAAGGCGTTATCAATCCATGAGTGAAATGAAAAGTGAACTTTTAAAATTGAAGAATCTATAGGATAGTGTCAACCTAAACGTAAATAGTATTGCATTAAAAAAGTAGGAATTGGTATAATAAATTTAGATAAAATATTTATCATAGAGAGGAGAATGGAAATATGGCAAGTTTAACTGGATTTGACCCAGAAGTTGTTAACACATCTATTAATAGCGTAAAAAATGCTTATAATAGTTTATCAAAAGCACTTGGTGATGATATGCAAAATGATTTTATAGGAGGTATGTCTGATAAATGGGCATGTAATGATGCACAAAAATTCTTTAATGATGCCTTTAAACCTGCAATCGATGGATTAATTAAATCTTCAAATACTATATTTGAAAGTGTTGTTAATTCAATGAATACTGCAGCACAAAGATGGGCTGCAGATACAGAATCAACCTATACTCCAGTAACATTTTCACCAATTGAAAAGACAATGGATACAAGTGTTATTTTAGAAAACATTGGTGGTGTAAGAGGTATAGATTTAGAAAATACTGATTCTGTTCTTGCAAAATTACCTATGATTGCTGAGGCCGCTAAAACTGCTTTAGAAGAAGCAAAACAAGCAGTTCAAAGTTGTGGATTTTTAGATTATGCAAGTAGTCAATCTGAAAATTTAAGTAGTTCACTAGAAACAATTAAAAATAACATTGATAGTGCTGTTCAAAGTATGACAAATGATTCTAAAAATGCTATTAACAATACTCTAGAACGTTATGGTAATACTAAAGGCAAAGTGGCAGAAGCCTTTGCTGGAAATTAAGAAAAAATATTTTTTCTTAATCTATAAAAAATACGATTTTCGTATTTTTTATATACTAGGAAAAGATAAATTAGGTGATTTTTATGCAAGTACATGTGGCAAATATGAAAACACAATTAATTTCTTTAAATAAGCTGCTTACTACTTACGAAGAAGATCTTCGTAATTTTTATAATGAGCTTAATACTTCTTCCTCTTATTGGCAAGATACCCATGCTGATAAATTTTTTAATAATGTAAAAGGGGAACATTTAAAATCTACGAATACCCAAAATGAATTACGCTCGATAGAAAAAGTTTATAAACATCTCATAGAAAGCTATGAAACCTTGGGAGATAAAATATTTTTTGATTTTGATCATAAAGATTCTTGTTTAGAAAAAATCAATACATTCATAGAAAAAATGCGTTCGATTATAGGAGCTTATAACAGTTTAGATACTAGTTTTTGTGGTTCAGAAGCTACTATTTTAGAGCAAGAAAAGCAAAAAATGATGAAAGATGTTAAAATGATTACAAAAATGAAAGAAAACTTACAAAAAGTTTTTCGAGAAATCGAAGAAATAGAAAAAAATATTCAACTTCAATTATCTAAAATTTCTATTGAATTGATAAAAGAAACTGATATAGAAGAATTTATAGGAGGATAATATGCAAAATATAATCGTTCATGATAAATTAGAAAATAGTATAAAAAAAATGCAAATGTTTAAGAATAACATAAATGTAAGTTTTGATGAAGTTATGAGACATTTAGAACAAATTAACTATGAGTTTGACACAAAAAATACAGAGAAGTTTAGGAATTTACAAGAAGAATTAGATAATAAAGGAAGAACTTTTAACAATATTTATAATAATAATATGTATGTGTTAGATAGAAATTTAAATATGTATCTTGAAAGAGCAAGAAAAGTTGCAGAGTCTTTCAATGAAATGATATAGAAAGAAATGAAATGATATGGAAGAAGAACTTATTTTAAAACAAAAATATCAAGCATTAAGAAAAAAAGTAAATACAATTAAAAACCAAATAAATGAATTGCAAGGCGTTTGCGATGAGGTTGCAAGTAGTATGCAAAAGTGTTTATTACTTGATGAAAAAATTGTAGATGCAGAAATTTTAACCAATGTAAAAAATGATATAAATAAAATTTATAATGAATTAACAAGTAGTATAATTCCTAAAATAAATAGCAAGTGTTAAAGAAATTGAAAATTAAATTTCTTTTTCTTTTTTCATGAATTTTTTTTCTTTTAAAAATTATATATTAATATGAAAACAAAATCATATTGGAGATATAAGATACATTTTAATATCTATCAAATTTTTGGTTTTATATTTCTTATAATTCTCTTTTTTGGTGTACTTTTCTTTTTTAAATTTAATAAAAAAATAACTCCTAATTTACTAACTATAGCAGAAGCAAGTATTAATAAGTTAAACGAAACTGTTCTTACGAATTATCGTGTAAAAGATATTTATCCGGAAGTTGATTTAGAAGAAGCGATTCGTATCATTAAAAATAATAAAGATGAGATTATTAGTGTTGATTTTGATTTAGAAAATGTTTATAAAGCTTTATCTATAATTACAATGTATTTACAGAAGAGTTTAGAAAATGTGAGTATTCGAAAAAATGTTTTAAAGTATTATAATGAGGATTTAAGTTCAGATTTAGATAGTATTATTTTAACCATTCCCATGGGAGTGGCAAGTGAAGAAATTTATCTAGCAAATTTAGGCCCTAGAATTCCTGTGAAAATAACTTATATGGGATATGTTGCAAGTAGTGTTCGTATTAAAATTGAAGATTATGGAATAAACAATGCATTAGTCTCCGTTTTTATTGATTTTTCTATTACCAATGAATTTATTATTCCCACTTTAAATCGCCAAATTAATCACGAATACAATATTTTAGTAGCATCAAAGATTATTCAAGGAATTGTCCCTGCTTATTATGGAGGAGTACTAGAAACAAAAAGCAATATTTTAAATGTTCCTATAAATTAAATTGTGTGGTACAATGTAAAATAGGTGAGAACTATGGAAGGAATTGTCTTTATAAATGAAGCAGTTACTTTTGCTATTAACAAGTATTTGGATTCTAAAGAAGATCCTGATAGCGAAGAATTTAATTTATTTTTAGTTGTAGTTATACGTGCTTTAGTTCTTATCTATGGAGAGTTAGATATAATGAATCCTTTTCGATCAAATAATGAAATTGGATTTGATACGAATTTAAAAAAGTTTGGCTTAACAGAAACGAGTTTAAAAGAGTTTAAAAATCAACTATTGCTTTTTTATCACAATCAAGAGAATTTGGAAATAAGCAAAGATACTTTTTTGGAAATACAAAAAAAATTGATTGATATGTTTACTTTACGGCAAAAAAATGTAAATGCAAGTGCAGAGTGGATTAATCAATTTAAGTCATTTTTATATTTAAGAGAAGATACAAATCCTTTTAAATTTCTTTTATATACTAAGTATAGTCCAGATTCTGATGAAATTCTTTATTATTTTAATAGTAAAGTATTTGAAATCCAACATCAATTTCATTTTACTGAATATAAAGAGGTTGCTCTAAGTGCAGAAGCATATCAACTGGCGGGATATAATGCTGTATCTGTTATGAATATGAAAGAGGAAGAAATTGAAAATATTAATAATAAAG
Source organism: uncultured Muribaculaceae bacterium (assembly GCA_964430695.1). Classification (GTDB taxonomy): domain Bacteria; phylum Bacillota_I; class Bacilli_A; order RF39; family UBA660; genus MGBC108787. Next base: position 38,221 of record CAYSFO010000007.1, read on the forward strand.
TGTATCATTTCTTTCGAATTAAAGATACAGATTTAAACAAACGAAAACGTTTAGAAAGTGCAATCAAATATTATAAAAAATATGGAAATACAATAACAAGTGGAAATGGATATGTAGATTTATTATTGATTTTAAGTGTAGTGGCTACTGGCTTAATGCTTGTCTTTCTACTTGGAATTAAATTTGCGGAGTGAGGGTTATGGAAATAATAATAAATAATGTAAAATATGAAGTAATTAAAAATGTAGGGGATGCAATAGATGTTACTGAGTTAGAAGCAAAGGTGACAGATTATTTTGATGATTTTGACTATATTTTAGGCGATTATGCCTATGGAAAGTTACGATTAAAAGGATTTAACAACAAAGAAAATAAAAATTTTAAACCTTATAATGATATCGCTACTTTAGATGAATATATCGAGAATCATTGTGCCTATGGATGTCGTCATTTTGTTATTTCAAAGGTTTAGACTCTTGAAATAACTTTTTTTGTTTGATATAATATTTTTAGAATAGCGAGGTATGTTTATGGCAAGTGCTACTACAAAGGCAAAGGACCCAAATGGAAATATACAAGAAAAGAAAGTTATTTCTTATTTTGAGGATAAAGGATTAAATATAAATGTAATTGTATTTGATACGGGAAGAAAAGAAAATGGACATAATTTAGTTGAAGTTAGTTATCTTTCTGATGGTAAATTTCAAAAAATTGAAGATGGACCATTTTGGGACAAAGATGTAAAAGGATTATTAGTAAAAGGAATTCATGGCCAAGCTGGTGATTTATATCGTCTAGCTCCTGATGAAATTTTGGTAAGTGAAAATCCAGCGCGTTCTTTATTATTGAGAGATGCAAATTATGAAAGTTTAATAGCTAATTATGCGGCTTATTTAGACAGTTTAAATCAAAATGCAAATGCATCTTTAACAGAAGCTCCAATTCCAGCACCTGCTGTAAACGAAGAACAAGTAGGAGTCAATAATGGAGTATACCAAGACATTGTTCCGGATTCTAATTTGAATGTAGGGATCAATTCAGCACCTCAAGGAGTTTCTCAAGTACCAGAGGGTAATAATATAACGAATATGCCTGCTGGACCTCAAGAAAGTATAAATCAAACCTCTTTAGATTCTTTAACTGGAGTACAAACTCCAGCACCTGCTATAAATGGAGAACAAGTAGGAATGAATAATGGAGATATTGCCCCAGTTTCAGATTTAGGTGTAGGAATTAATCCAGCACCTCAAGGTGTGGGTCAAGTACCTGATGTCAATAATATGATGAATATGCCTGCTGGACCTCAAGAAAGTATAAATCAAACCTCTTTAGATTCTTTAACTGGAGTACAAACTCCAGCACCTGCTATAAATGGAGAACAAGCAGGAATAAATAATGGGAATATTGCCCCAGCACCAGATTTAAGTGTAGGAATCAATTCAGCACCACAAGGTGTTGGTCAAGTACCTGATGGCAATAATATGATGAATATGTCTTCAGGACCACAAGAAAGTACAAATCAAACCTCTCTAGATTCTTTAACGAGTATTCAATCTTTAGCATCTGCTGGAAATGGAGAACAAGTAGGAATGAATAATGGAGCATATCAAGATATTGTCCCAGCACCAGATTTAAGTGTAGGAATTAATCTAGCTCCTCAAGGTGATGGTCAAAATATAAATAATGGTTCTACTGGACTTGATTTTCCTAGTATTTCTACACCAACGGATTCAATGTCTGCAGGATTATCAAGTGAAAATATAGGAGAGGTTCAAACTACTGCCGCCTCTTCCGTAACTGACTCTTATGCAAAAGAATTTGCGGAGGTAATTGCTCAAGCAAGAAAAACGACAGAAGAATACACAGCAAAATTTGCAAATTTAACAAATGGTTATATGAATGAAATGGCTACATATGAACAAAAAGCGGAAGAATTAAATAAACAAGCGCAAGCAAGAAATGAACTTGCGGGACAAACACTGGCATCTTATCAAAATATGTCTATGAACCAACCACAAAATGTTCAAAATATTACTAATTTCCCTGGAAATCAAGGATCTATACCAAATGCAGAAAATGGACAAATCTTAGCAAGAACAGCAGCTTAAGCATTATGCTTAAGCTTTTTTCATATAATTTACTAGTGATGAATATGAAAGAACTACTCAAACAGTATTACAATCTAAATGATACTATAGAAATTCTTGAAAATAATGGTGATAGTTATTTTATTTTTCATGATAAAAAATATTTTTTAGTTCCATTTTTACGTACCGAAGAAGAAATACAAGATATTGTGTTATTAAACCAAGAATTATTAAACAAAGGAATCCCTACTGCTAAATTTGTAATAAATAATCAAAATTCTTTCATCACTTTATTTGAATCCAAAAAGTATGTCTTATTAGAAACATCTTTACAAACGGATAAAGAATATAATGTAATTGATATGGTGGATTTTGCAGATAAATTAGTTGTAGGCAACAAAAAAAGCATTTTGTATCGTAATAAATGGGCAGAACTTTGGAGTTCTAAAATGGATTATTTTGAATATCAAATTAGACAACTAGGAAAAGATAAGCCTATTATTATTAATAGTTTTAGTTACTATGTAGGTCTTGTAGAAAATGCAATTGCTTATGTTAATAATACGACAAAGAAATATCAACTTAGTATCAACGAAAAAGTTACTTTACAGCGAAAAAGAATAGAATTTCCTAACTTACAATTTAATTATTTTAATCCATTAAACTATGTTATTGATGTGGAAGTCCGGGATATTGCTTCTTATTTTAAATCTTTATTTTTTAATTCTTATGAAGATTTATTTACAGAAGTAAACGCCTATTTGACAAGAAGAAAATTAGGTATATTTGGATATCAACTTTTATATGCTCGGCTTTTATATCCTTCTTTTTATTTTGATATATATGAAAAAGTAATGGAAGGAGAGATGGAAGAAGAAGCTTTACTTCCAATTATAAATAAAGTGGATGATTATGAATTGTTTTTAAAAGATATGTATTTTATTTTGTCTAAGTATGCTCCAATAGAAGGAATCGACTGGATAATAAATAAAAAAGAATCATAATTCTACATTTATAATTCCTTCTATTTCTTCAATTTCGCTTTGCAACATATTTAAGATGTAGTTTTTTAAAGTAAATCCTTGATCTGCGCATTCTACACAATGTCCTTTTAATTTTACATAAACATATTTTTCTTCGTATTTAATGAATTCTATATCTCCACCATCCATATTTAAGTAAGGACGTATTTCTTCAATTATGGCTTTAATTTTTTCTTCCATTACTTTCACCTATTAGATATTATAACAATGTTCCAGATAAAAATAAATAAAATATGTGTTATAATGAAAACGTTAGGAGGAATCCCTATGTCTAGTTTTAAAGTAGGAGATATTATTGAAGGAACTGTTTCTGGTATATCTAATTATGGTATTTTTGTTACTGTTGATACGGACTATAACGGATTAATTCATATCTCTGAAATATCCAATTATTTTGTAAAAAATATTTTAGATTATGTTTCGATTGGAGAAACGATTCTTTGTGAAGTAGTGGAAGTCAATGAAGAAGAACTACAATTAAAGCTTTCTATTAAAAATATAAATTATAAATTGATTCCAAGGTATGGAAAAATTAAAGATACAAAAAATGGTTTTAAACCATTACAAATGAAATTACCTATTTGGATGAGAGAAAAGTTGCGAGAAATAGAAGATGAGGAACAACGTTAGATTTTGTATGGATTGAAGAGATTATATCTTTTGAAGAAAATCCTTATGGAAAGTTGGTAAAAAATGATAAAAAATAAAAAAATATTAATTCTTGGTATGGCGAGGAGTGGAATTTCTGTTGCCAAATTGCTAGCAAATTATCATAATGAAATCGTAATTAGTGATATAAAAGAACAAGATGATAGTGTAGTAAACGAACTAAAAAGTTTAAATATTAAAATAGTTATTTTAGAAAGTCAGGAAGATCTTGTTGATGATAGTTTTGATTATGTTGTAAAAAATCCAGCAATAAGAAAGGATAATCCAGCGGTAGTTAAAGCGAGAAGTCTTGGAATTCCTGTTATTAATGAAATGGAAGTTAGTTTTTTCTTTTTGCCAAAAGATGTAGAGATTATAGGTATTACTGGTTCTAATGGAAAAACAACAACTACAACGATTACTTATGAACTTTTAAAAAATACAAATAAAAATGTTTTTTTAGGAGGAAATATTGGAATCCCACTTTCTAGTGTGGTAACAGATATCAAAAGTGGAGATATTTTAGTACTTGAAATATCAGATCATCAATTTTGCGATATGTATGATTTTAAGACAAATATTAGTGCATTAACGAATTTAAGTGAAGTACATCTTGATTTTCATGGTTCTTATGAAGAGTATAAAATGGTGAAGAAAAAAATATTTAATCATCATACGCATGATGATCTTGCCATTTTGAACAAAGATAATTTGGATGTGCAAGAGTTAACACAAGATATTCCTTCTAAAAAAGTTTATTTTTCTACAAAGGAGAAAACAGATATTTACTTAGATAATCATCGTATTTTCTATTTTGATGAAGAGGTTATAAGTACAGAAGATATAAAGATTAAAGGAAATCATAATTATGAAAATATTATGATTGCTATTGCGATTGCAAAACAGTATGGTGTGGCAAATGAAGATATTAAGGCGTTTTTGAGCAATTTTAATGGAGTAGAGCATCGCATCGAATTTGTTAGGAATGTAAGAAACAGGAAGTTTTATAATGATTCTAAGGCCACAAATAATGAATCAACAATAATCGCTTTAGATTCTTTTAAAGAAAATACAATTTTAATTATGGGAGGGCTTGACCGTAATATTCCATTTGATCCTATTGCTTTTCATTTACAGAACGTAAGTTGTATTGTAGCTTATGGAGAGACAAAAGAAAAAATAAGAGATTTTGCTATCAAGAATAATGTTTCTGTAATTGTTACAGAAGATTTAGAAGAAGCAACGCTTAAGGCTTATGAAAAAAGCGAAGAAGGGGATATTATTCTTTTAAGCCCTGCATGTGCTTCTTGGGATCAATTTAAAGATTTCGAAGTAAGAGGAAACGAATTTAAAAAGATTGTGAATGAGTTAGAATAGAAAGCTTCTATATAAACAAAAAAAGCTATGCTAGCTTTTTGGTATACTCGTTTAAAAATTATTTTAGTTATTTTCTCTAATTAGAGCTTTAATTAGTTTTTGAGGATCTTCTTCCGGTGAAATTTTGTTTATAGGAAAACTGGTATATTTATACTCAGAAACTAGATAATTTAAAACTTCTTGATAAGGCTGATAATCTTCTTCATAGTTCGCCATGACATACATATTTATATGAGGCGATGCATGCATCATAAATCCTACCTTATTAGGAGGAATTCTTAATAAACCTTGACTTGGACGATATTCTGTTGGTAATAAACAGCCTTTGCAATTTAAACTTCTGAAAATACAAGGATTATCTTCATCTGGAACAATAATAGGATGGAAGCTTACAATCCCTCTATCATAATATCCTCGAGGTCTTAGTATCAGTGTCTTGGTTTTATAAACGTTTGATATACATATTAATCCTGTATCTAAAATATTTTTCATATAATCTATATCTGTTATATCTAAAAAATCATTCGGTGAAAAAGCGCAAGGAAATCCGACACAACACCTTCCACAATATCTGCATATTTGAGGCTTGCAAAAATTTTTTTCAATATCTAAATTATTTCTATCTATTATTTGAAATTTCTTATCATCAGGCGCTACTTCATTATAAGCATCAACCAATCTAATTAAATTTTGCTTTTTATGTTCTATATATTGTTCTTCTTTTGTCAACCATTTACCCCCTTTAAAATTTTGCTATATAATATCTTATTTTAATTCGACATGTCAAGTTAAAAAAATAAAAAAAGCCTGTAAAGACTTTTAATATTCATAAATGGTGGCACCAACGGGAATTGAACCAGTGACACAAGGATTTTCAGTCCTCTGCTCTACC
>CAYSFO010000008.1:0-34369 GCA_964430695.1 uncultured Muribaculaceae bacterium
GATTAGAACAAGGCAAAGAAGAAGGTGCAAAACAAAAAGCAATTGAAACCGCTAAGAATTTATTAAAGGAAGGCTTAGAAGCTGAATTTGTAGCTCAAAATGTTGGCTTACCACTAAAAGAAGTCGAAAATTTAAAGGAATTTGAATAGAAATATATAAAAAAACTTCATTTTTTAAATTATGAAGTTTTTAAAATGTTTTCTCAGAATAGGCATGACTATAGTTGATTTTTTCTTCAAACTCAACATAATTTAAATAAATCATACGAATTAGATACCATATTCCTGTACTTGGATCACTCATAATTAAATGATCTCGTCCTGCTTCTTCTATAACACCTGTATAGATTTTATCTCTCCAATCGGTAGAATCTGGATAAGAAACATATGCTTTTACACGTTTTCCTTTGTTTAAACGCAAGATATTTTCAATATAACTTTGTTCCATATCTAAGTCAGGATTATAACTTATATTTCCTGGTGGGGTTGCTCCATTAGAGAAGTTAGATGGTGTAAACCCTGCATTATCACTTGCTTTAGGAAATGTTGGATTTTGATAGTAACTACCATTCATAAATAATTTCACCTCAATAAATTATTATGATAGTTATTTCAAAATATGCATTTATTTAGTATAATTAAATAAATAGAATAGGTGGCTTACTATGGATATAAATTTTGATTTAAAAAGTATTAGGGAAGCTGTAACAAAGAAGAATTTTTATATAAGAAGTTTTGTCCTTATTTTAGGAGTTTTAATGCTTGCTTTTAATTATAATTTATTTTTAGCACCGAATCATTTTGTTACGGGTGGAACCAGTGGTATTGCTATTCTTGTCAAAGAACTTTTTGGTTTAGAACCAGCGATTTTTATTAGTATTACTAGTCTTATATTAATATTGATGTCTTTATTGTTTTTAGGTTGGAAAGAAACGGGTCGTGCCATTGTTGGTTCTATTTTATATCCTTTTTTTGTATCGATAACTGCTCCTTTTACTCCCTATATTTTAGAATATTTACAATTTGATAGTATGTTAATTGTTTGTTTAATTGCGGGAATTCTTTATGGGGTTGCCAATGGTATCATCTTTAAAGTTGGTTTTAATACAGGTGGTAGTGATATTGTCATGAAGATTATAAACAAGTATGCTAAAGTTCCTGAAGGAAAAGCAATATTTTCTATTAATATTGTGATTATGTTGTTTGGAGCTATTATCTTTGGAGCCAATAAATTTATTTATGCTTTAATTATTTTATTTTTAAATACTGCCATTGTGGATCGTATATTAATTGGAGTATCCAATAGTAAATTATTCTTTATATATACAAAAGAATATGAAAAAGTAAAAGAATTCATTATTAATGATTTAAAAACAGGAGTAACTATATTTAATGCAACGGGTGGTTATACAAAAGAAAAAAATCATGTTTTAATGTGTGTTGTATCAACGAAAGATTATTATTTGTTTAAAGAAACAGTTTTAGAAATTGATAAAAATGCATTTTTTGTTATTAATGATTGTTACGAAGTATCAGGTGGTGTAAATGGTAAGAATTTCCCATTTATTTAACTACGTATAAATGGTATAATTTAAGTATAATGAGGCGGTATATGAATGAAATTAATTGAAGTAAAGAATTGTTATAAAGTTTATAATAACGGTGTTACAGCCATTGCTGATTTAAATTTATCAATTGATAGAGGAGAATTTGTTTTTGTTATTGGTGCCAGTGGAAGTGGTAAATCGACACTAATTAAAATGTTATATCGAGAAGAAAGACCTACGAATGGAAAAATTGTTGTTGGTGGAATTAATGTTGCTAGACTAAGAAATGCAAAAGTTTATAAACTAAGAAGAAAATTAGGTATTGTTTTTCAAGATTTTAAACTTTTGCCAAAATTAACGGTATATGAAAATGTTGCCTTTGCTCTTGAAGCAATTGGAATGCATTCAAAATATATTCGACCAAAGGTCTTAAAAGCTTTAGAAAGTGTAGGACTAAAAGAAAAAATACATTGTTTTCCTAATCAACTATCTGGAGGAGAGCAACAAAGAGTTTGTATTGCCAGAGCGATTGTGAATGAACCCAAACTACTTATTTGTGATGAACCAACGGGAAACTTAGATCCGGAAATTTCCAAAGAAATTGTACAAATTCTTGATAAGATTAACAAAGAATCAGAAACAACGATTATTATGGCAACTCATGATAAGGATATTGTTAATAGGATGAAAAAAAGAGTCATTCTATTAGAAAATGGAGTATTAACGGAAGATCGATTGAAAGGAAGTTATAAGGCCCATGAAAGCAATTAGGATTTTTGTTCGCGGGATACGCGATTCCTTTAAAAGTGTAATTAGAAATTTTAGTTTATCTACTGCAGCCATTACTTGTAGTAGTATTACTCTTATCTTAGTTGCTATTGCTATGATTGTTTCTTATAATATTAAAAATATTACTACGGACTTAGAAAAAGAGTTGACGATTGTTGCCTATATAAAAGATGTGGGAACAGAAGAACAAATTGAGAATTTAAAAAAAGATTTGGAGACTATGAAAACGACAGGAAATGTTGCTGACTACACTTATAAAAGTAAAGATGAATGGAAACTTGAGATGAAAAATTATTCTGATACATTTAGTGCAGCATTAGAGTATTTAGAAGAAAATCCGTTATTAAATTCATTTACGGTTACTGTAAAAGATGTTAAGCATTTAAAAGAAACGACAGAAGAATTAAGAAAATATGATTTTATTGAAAGTGCTGACTATGGAGAAGGGATGACAGAAAATCTTGTAAAAGCATTTGATGTCGTTGAAAAAGTTACAATTGTTATTGTTTTGGCTTTAGTATTAGTAACCGCTTTTTTAATAGGGAATACGATAAAACTTACTATTTTTTCAAGAAGAAATGAAATTGAGATTATGCGACTTGTAGGGGCAAGTAATATCACAATTCGGTTACCATTTATTTTTGAAGGATTAATTTTAGGAGTATTTGGAAGTGTTATTCCGATTATGATTACGATGTATGGTTATGTTCTTCTTTATGAACATTATCATGGCTATTTATTTACCCAAATCATTCATTTAGTAAAACCATTTAATTTTATCTTGTATGTTTCATTAATTCTTTTAGGCCTTGGAGCAATCATTGGTATGCTAGGTAGTTATAAAGCAGTAAGGAAGTATTTAAAGATATGATAAAAAAAGTATTAAAAAAATCATTTTCTATTTTAATGATTATAATGGTTTTATTTGCTTATACGGTTAGTCCGATGCCTGTTTATGCAGCAACTAAAACGCCAGATACTTTAGGAGATTTACAAGATAATTTAGAATCATTAAAAAGGCAAAAAGCAGAAAATGACAAAAAACAGCAAGATGCTCAAAATCAAATACAAGCTCAAAAAAATGCGATTAAGAAAGCGGAAAAAGAAATCGTTCAAGCAGAAGAAGATATTGAAGAAGCAGAACAAAAGATTGAAGAATCGAATAAACGTATAGAAGGATTAACTGAACAAACAGAAAAAATTTTGAAAGTTTTACAACAATTAAAAAACCAAAATGTTTATTTAGAGTATATATCTGACTCTTCTTCTATTACAGAACTTATCATGCGTATTTCTGCCATCGAACAAATTACATCATCAAATCAAAGAAATTTAGAAGAATTAGAAGCTTTAATTAAACAGAATGAGGAATTAAAAAAAGAACTTTATCAGAAGCAAAAAAACTTAGAGAAGAAAATTCCAGAATATCAAAATGCGATTCAAAAATTATATGGAGATATAGAGTCTTATGATCAATTTGAACTTGACATAGAAACACAAATTAAGCAGGCAGAATCACAAGTAAAATATTATTCTGAATTAAGTATGAAGAAGTTTAATAAAATTGTTAGAACAGCAAAATTAATTGATTTGGTTGATATCCCTTACAATGCTGGATGGTTAAAACCATTAAATAAAGGTATTGTAACTAGTCTACAAGGTTATAGAACGGATCCTATAACAGGAAAAAATTATAGTTTTCACAGTGGAATAGATATTGGTGGAAATCCAGAAGGTACACCAGTTTATGCTGCTGCTGCTGGAACTGTATCAGGGATTGTTTCTAGATATTCTTGTGGAGGAAATATGGTTTTTGTTGATGTAGTCGTAGGAGGTAAACAATATACAACTTTTTATTATCATTTGTTGAATATTAATGTGAAAAAAGGGCAAGTTGTTACTCAAAATACAGTTATTGGAACTGTTGGAGGTTATTCTACTTCAACAAGGCATGGTGGCTATGATGGTTGTACAACTGGAGCTCATTTGCATTTTGGAGTTATGAATGGGGTTTATACAGGAGGTACGCCAGCTTCACGAGTTATTGTTCCACCTGGATTTAATAATAAAAAAGGATATAGCTTCTCTTCAAGAACGGCTTATTATGGATAAAAGAGACATTAAATGTTTCTTTTTTTAGGTTAAAAAGATATAATATAAATATAAAAGTTTAGGTAATAAAGAGGAAAAGATAATAATGTAGGAAATATTAAAATAAAACAAGAGGTGGCTTATGGGCAAAAACAAAGAGATGTTTAAAATATTTTTAAAAGCGTTAAAAAATGATAAACAAGCTACTTGCTTAGTTATTCCTAAAAGTTATGTAAAAAATATTTATGAAATTAATTATAAAAAGTTAAAAAATTTAGGAATTCAGAATTTAATCTTTGATATTGATAACACTATTATGCCTGTGAATAATATAGAAGTTACACAAAACTTGAAAACGTTTTTTAATGAATTAAAAAAAGATTTTACGATTTGTCTTGTTTCTAATAATGGAGAAGATAGAGTAAATCCTGTAAAAAAAGATTTAAATGTTTTAGCTATTGCAAATGCAAAAAAGCCAAGTAAAGAAACTTATGATGAAATAGTTAAACTGCTAAATGTTACAAAAAATAATACGGCAATAATAGGAGACCAAATGTTATCAGATATTGTTTTTGGGAATCAATTTGGATTATATACTATTTTAGTGGAACCATTTCTTAAGAAATATGATATTAAAACAGGTACAAGTCGAATTTTACAAAATATTTTGATGAAAAAATTAAAGAAAAAAATAAAAAGATATAACTATTATTAGAAAGGATGTTGCAGATGACATTTTCTAGTCGTTTAAAAGAAGAAATCACTGAATACGATAACGATTTGATTGAGAAAAGAGCAGAGTTGGCGGCAGTACTTAGATATGATGCTAAAATTACAAAAGAAAAAATTATTATCACAAGTGAAAATGCTAAAATTGCTCGTCGAATCTATACAAGCTTAAAAGAAGTCTTTGGAATTAATATTAAAATTATTATACGTAATCAAAAAAGATTTCGTGTGAAACAAATTTACATTTTAGAAATAAAAGAAAAAATCAACTATATTTTGGAATCTTTGTATATTTATGAAAATGGTAAAAAACTAAAAGCGAATGAAGATTATTTTGAAGCATTTGAAGAAAAAGTCGCTTATTTAAAAGGAACATTTTTAACAACGGGTTCTATTAATGATCCAAGTACGAGTGGGTATCATTTGGAATTTATTTTTTTAACAAAAACAGATGCAGATTTTATAAAAAAACTATTAAAGAATTTAAAAATTGATGCTAAAGTTTTAAAAAGAAATAATCGTTATATGACCTATATTAAAAGTGCGGAAGCAATCAGCGATATAATCAAAATGTTTAATGCAGTAAATTCATTATTTTATTTTGAAGATATTCGCATTTATCGTGATCATAAAAATATGGTGAATCGTTTAAATAATTGTGAGATTGCTAATCAAGAAAAAACCATTTCTACAGGGATGAAACAAGTAGATGATATTACTTATTTAAAAAAACATGACTTAATGGATTTGTTAGATGAACATACAAGGACAGTTTTAGAATATCGTTATAAGTATCCTGAATCTTCTTATGCCGAGTTAGCAGAGATTATTTCTTTAGAGACGGATTATAAAATAGGAAAATCAGGAATTAATCATCATTTTATAAAAATGAAAAAGTTAATTGAAAAATATAAAGATAAATGTTAATATATCTAAACAACTGAGGAGGAGACAAATATGACAGATTTAGAATTAGAAAAGGCTAGAAAAGACTATAGAATGGGATTAGAAGGACAAAGGAAATTGTTAGAATGTGTAGCAAATAAGGCTGTTTCTATATTTACAGATCAATATTTCCCAAATGTTAATGAGGAAAAGATTTCTTCTATTTCAAAAGACGAGATTTTAAGAGCAGCTTTTTTAGCAAACTTTCAAGATACAGAAGCGAGTAGTAATCTACTGGTGTACTTAAACCGCATTCAAAGAATTGATAATTATATAAGTGATGGTCGACCAGAGTTAAAAAGTGTGATTTGGGAAAAAGAAGGAAAAACAGTATATCCTAAAGGTATTCATTTATTTGGTTTTTATGTTGATTTAGAAACAAATCAACCTAGTTTAATAAATCAAGAAATGCAAGAATGTCTAGATACCTCTTATTTTCTTTCTTTGCCGGATTATACCCCACAAACAGAAACTTATCATTATAATAGTAAGAGTCAAGAAAAAATTACTAAGGGTAAGGCAACGGATGCCTTTAATCGATTACAACTTTACTATTTTAAACAAATATATGAAACAGATTATGAACAAGCAGTATTACATATGCAATTATTAAGTGATGATCAATTGCGAAAAATCTGTTTAACAAAATAAAAAAGAATTATAAAATTTCATCTATAATTCCATAATCTAAAGCTTCTTTAGCATCCATATAAAAATCTCGTTCCATATCGGCTTCTACTATAGAAGCTTTTTTCTTTGTTCTTTTAGAAAGTATTTCAATTAATTTTTTCTTTGTTTTTAAAATATGATCTGCAACGATTTTAATGTCTGTTGCTTGACCTTGGATACCACCGAGTGGTTGATGAATCATCACTTCTGCATTAGAAAGAGCACATCTTTTGTTACCACAAGCAAGTAAGAATGCAGCCATACTTGCAGCCATTCCGACAACTATGGTTCTTACATCACTTTTTATAAATTGTATAGTATCGTATATGGCAAATCCACTACATACCTCTCCTCCAGGACTATTGATATATAGACAAATTTCATCATGAGATAGAGAGTCTAGATATAAAAGTTCGCTAATAACAATATTTGCCGAAGCCATTGTAATTTCTCCTGTTAAAAATACAATACGATCCTTTAGTAAACGGGAATATAAATCATACGCATATTCATGGTTATTGTTTTTCTCAACTACCGTTGGAATAATATTCATTTTTTTCACCTAATAATATCATAGATAAAAGAGATGTATTTTATACAAGAAAGAATTTTTTTCCTTTCTATGCATCACTTTTATTTATAAATTCCTTTCTAGAAAAGAATATTTTTCTTCTTTCTTTTCTAGTTTAATTCTTTTTATTGTAAAATTTGTAGAATAAAAGGAGAAATGTTTTAAAAGATAACTATTATAAAATTTGCTAGGCAAAAATAGATAAAAAGCATATTTATTTAAACAAATTGGGAAATTCTGTATTTTGTATTTATCTCTAACTTATGGTAGTTTGTTTGTGCGAGGCATGAAATTCTAGGGTTTGCCATTCTAAAAAATAAAAGAGGAGTGGCCTTTCATCTCAAAACATGATTTAATGATTGTAGCTCTTATAGCGATAATTATCCTCTTAATCATCTTTGATTAACAAATGGGGGTTTTGAGTTGATAAAAAAACACCGAAAGGTGCTTACTCATGGGCAAGCACTTGAATGAAGTGTCTCGCTTAAATAAACAATAATATAGTTTTTTATAAATGTAAATTCTTTTTTATAGAAAAGAGTAAAATAATGTGATAAAATGTAAACATAATTAGAGGAGGAAAAGAAAATGAAAAAAAGAAATTTAAACCTCCCAACCAGAAATAGTCATCTGGGGGGGGGGTATATTAGATAGGAACCCAGAGAGACTAAAACGGTTTAACCAAAACAAAAAGCGAATAACAATTGTAGTAATGTTATTTGTACTATTTATGATACCACAGGTAAAAGCAGTAACAAGTGATCAAGTACTATATGGAGATAAAACAGTAACAGAAGCATTAGATGAACTAAATGTATGTGCAACCAGTGGAAATGCAACATCAGGTGACATACTAAGTGGAAAGACAGCGTATGTCCAAGGAAAGCTAGTAACAGGAACGATGCCAACATTAGCAACGACGGGTTGTAATAATACTGAATGTACTAATGGTCATGCAGATGCAACTATGACGTCTTATGGAGCAAAAAGTAGTAATGATTCAACAGGTTATTTATATCTAGGGCTACCAAAAAATACATATACAGGAAACAATGCCTTTTTAAGAGCTTCAGCAAATGAAGTAGCAACAGCAATCGGATTAACAGGAGCAAAAATAATACCAGGGAATACAGTACTAGGAGTAAGTAGTACAGTTGCAAGTAAAACAGCAGCGACGTATACACCAGGAACAAGTAATCAAACGATAAGTGCAGGTCAATACCTAAGTGGAGCACAAACCATCAAAGGAGATAGCCATTTAATACCAGAAGCACTTAGATGTGGAGTAACCATATTTGGAGTAACAGGAACAGACGGATGTGGAACTTATGGATTTAAGGCTAAAGTAGGGGACTATGTTAAGATGACGCCAACAAAGACATCGTATTCTATAGCAACAAGTCTAACAGGATATTCAAGTGCTCAAACGATTAATCCAAGTGAATTAAACTTATGGAGAATCATCAAACTAAATAGTGATGGAACAATAGAAATGGTATCAGAATATATATCAAGTACAGTAGTATATTTTCAAGGTCAAGCAGCATATAAAAAGTTAGTGGGAAGTCTAAATACAATAGCCAATCAATATGCAAATTCTACATATACAACAGGCACAAGACATATGGGTTATGATAATCAAACAGCGAATTTAAGTGTAACTCTATCTGCTTCTACATGTAAAAATTCAACAACAGTTGATAATAGTTTAGAAACAAAAGGCTGTGGAGATGTAGGACATAACCATGATCTCAACCTAGTAAAGGCTGCAATGGGAACTTTGAAAGCAAATAAAGTAACTGCGACAACAACTGCAACATCTTATTGGTTAGCTTCGCGCCACTTCTACTATGCCAGTTCCACGGAATATAGCTGGCGCGGAAGGGTCGTAGTCACGGACGGAAGTGCGGTCAGCAACGACCTATATGGTTATAATAATTACGGTTGGTACACAGACCGTAGCGTCAGCTATGCGTTACGTCCAGTTATTACATTGAAATCTGGAGTTATTCCATCTTCTGGATCTGGCTCGAGTTCTTCCCCTTGGGTGTTATCTTAAAAAATATGTTGATGGAGTATAATTGGATTAAGAATTTAAATTAATTATTTTTAGAGTAAGAATTCATTTTCTTACTTTTTATATACCCAAATGATAGTTATTATGTTAAAATTAGTTAAGATACGAGGGGTATAGTATGGAGAAAATAACGATTACATTTAAAGATGGAACTACAAATGAATTTCCTTATAATGCAACGGTTTATGATGTAGCTAATTTTTATCAAGAAAAAATGAAACATGATATTTTAGGAGCAAAGATAAACAATGAAATTGTAAGTATGAATACACATTTAACTAAAAATTGTTCTATTGAGTTTATAGATATTTTAGATCCTTATGGATATCGTATGTATCAAGCTGCATTAAAGTTTGTTTTTGAAGTGGCCGTAAAAGAAACATTTCCTAATGTAGAAGTGAATTTTTTGCATAGTGTTCCTAAAGGGATTATGGCTGAAATAAAAGGACATAATATTGTTAAAAATGATTTAAATCAAATTAAAGATGCTATGACAAAGATTATTAGTGCCGATAAAAAAATTGAAAAATACAATGTTTCTGCTAAAGATGCTATAAATTACTTTGAAACACATAATCAACATGAAAAAGCTTTAAATATTCATAATATGAATGTTGATATTGTAAGATTTTATAAATTGAAGAAGTATTATAATTTTTATTATACGGAACTTCCTTATGATACGAAAAAGATAAATAAGTATGATTTAGTCTATTTAGGAAAAAATAAAATAGTTCTTGTATATCCAAATAGTCAAACGAAAGGTTCTGTTCCAGAATATGTTCCTTATGACAATATAATTCATACGTTTGAAGAAGGCAAGAATTGGTTAGAATTAATGCATGTTCCATATTTATCTGATTTAAATGAACAGGTTAGTTCTAGTAAAATAAAAAGTTTAATTGAAGCGAATGAGCTTGTATTTAATGAACATATTTCAAAAGTAGCTAATCAAATTCATGGTAAAAAAGATGCCAAAGTTATTTTAATATCAGGACCATCTTCTACAGGAAAAACGACAACGACAAAAAGATTATCTAGTTATTTGAAAGCACTTGGGTGTGATACAATTCCTATATCCGTAGATGACTATTATAAAGATAGAGAAGATACTCCTAAAAATGAAAAGGGAGAATATGATTTTGAATCATTAAAGGCCATTGATACGAAAATGTTTAATGATGATTTAAATGATTTATTGAACGGAAAAGAAGTTCATCTTCCGGTTTATGATTTTGTGATTAGTAAAAAAACGCGTCGAGCAAATGCAGTAAAAATGAAAGAAAACACAATTTTATTAATTGAAGGACTTCATTGCTTAAATGATGATTTAACACCCGATGTGGATAACAAATATAAATATAAAATTTATTTAAGTCCTTTTATACCACTTGGAATTGATCGACATAATTATGTTTCTACTGTAGATTTAAGATTATTTAGAAGAATTATTCGTGATAATCGTACGAGAGGTACGAATGTATCTAGAACAATTGAACTATGGCAAGGTGTGCGTGATGGAGAAGAAAAATATATATTTCCTTATATTCACCAAGCGGATGTCGTTATTAACACATCATATGTGTTTGAAGTAGGTGTATTAAAAGTTTTTGTAGAGCCTTTACTTTATTCAGTTGGATTGGATTCTCCTTATTATGAAGAAGCTAGAAGACTGATAAAATCTTTGCAAGGTTTTTATCCGATTCCAAGTGAATATATAAGTAAAGATTCTATTTTAAGAGAATTTATTGGTTAGAGAGGAAAATGGAAATGATTAAAGTAGCAATTAATGGTTTTGGAAGAATTGGTAGAGTGGCTTTTAGAGAAATGATTGTGAGTAAAGATTTTGATATTGTAGCTATTAATGACTTAACAGACCCAGAGGAACTTGCTTATTTATTAAAATACGATACAAATCATCGAACATTCCATGAAGATATGATTACATTTCAAGGGGATGAGTTAGTTATCAACAATCGTAAAAGAATTAAAGTTTATGCGGAAAAAGATCCTATAAATCTTCCTTGGGGGTCTCTTGGAGTCGATTTAGTTTTAGAATGTACAGGTTTATTCACAAATTTAGAAGATGCTTCTAAACATATTACAGCTGGAGCTAAGAAAGTACTTATTTCTGCTCCTGCAAAGGGAAATATAAAAACGATTGTTTATAATGTAAATGATTCTATTTTGACCAATGAAGATAGGATTATTTCTGGGGCTTCTTGTACAACGAATTGTTTAGCACCCATTTTAAATGTTATTCACAAACAATTTGGTATTGAAAAAGGGTTTATGAGTACGATTCATGCCTATACCAATGATCAAGCTACTTTGGATGTTCCTCATAAAAAAGGAATTAAAGAAAGAAGAGGACGTGCGGCAGCGATGAACATTATTCCGACTTCTAGTGGTGTTACGAAAGCGATTGGGGAAGTTATTCCTGATTTAAATGGTAAGATTGATGGACTTGCTTATCGTGTTCCGGTAAGTGATGGCTCTTTAGTTGATTTAGTGTTAGAGTTAAAAGCAAATGTTACGGTTGATTTCATTAATCAAGTGTTGGTCAATAGTCAAAATGAGTCATTAAAAGTAACTTTTGATCCTATTGTATCTAGTGATATCATTGGAAAAAAGTGTGGCTCATTAGTTGATGGGTCTTTAACGAAAGTAATTGAAGTGGGTGGAAAGCAACTCGTAAAAATTGCGGCATGGTATGACAATGAAACCGGCTATACATGCCAAATGCTTAGAACAGCTAAAAAAATGTTTGAAATATAAAATGTTGATATTTATCGACATTTTTTATATAGTTCTTTGCTAGATAGGAAATGTTCGGTTATAATAAGAAAGAGATGATGTTATGAAACGAAGAATAGAAAAAATGGATTTAAAAGATAAAACTGTAATTGTTCGTTGTGACTATAACGTTCCTATTCGTAATGGTGTTATTTTAGATGATACAAAAATTGTTGAAAGTTTAGAAACACTTCGTTATTTAATAAAGAATGATTGTAAAATTATTATTCTAAGCCATTTAGGAAAAGTAAAAAAAGAAGATGATAAATTAATCTATACTCTTGAGCCAGTTGCGAAAAGATTAAAAGAATTGTTAGGAAGCGAAGTCTATTTTAGTCATCAAATTATGGATCCAGAAATACTTAATCGTGTGAAGCTTCTTCTTCCTAAAGATATTTTATTGTTAGAAAATACTCGATTTTTAGATGTACCAAACAAATTAGAAAGTAAATGTGATGCACAACTGTCTTCCTTTTTTGCTTCTTTGGCGGATGTATTTGTCATGGATGCTTTTGCTTCTGCTCATCGAGCACATGCATCAACGGTTGGAATTACAAAATATATACCAAGTTGTATTGGTTTTTCTGTAGAACGCGAACTTGCCTCTTTAGATCGATTTTTAAAGGAACCGAAACATCCATTTACCGTTATTATGGGTGGAGCGAAAGTAGAAGATAAATTAGAACTTATAGCTGCTATGTTACCTAAATGTGATTATTTGCTTTTAGCTGGAGGACTTGCCAATAGTTTTTTAAAAGCTCTCAATTTTAATATAGGTTCGTCTTTAGCAACTGATAGTGAAAGAACTATTGAAAAACTAAAACAAATTTTGTTAGAGCATAGAGACAAATTGATGCTTCCTTTAGATGCTGTTGTTGGAAGAACTTATGACAAAAATTATGCTCGTTATCGAAAAATTAATGAGATAGATGACAATGATGTTATTTTAGATATTGGAACACGAACATTAGAAAAATATAGAATTGCTATTAAAGAGAGTGAAACCATATTTTTAAATGGTACGATGGGTCTTTATGAAGATTCTCGATTTTCAAATGGTACAGAAGAATTATTCAATCTTTTAAAATCGCAAAATGCTATCGTTGTTGTTGGTGGAGGCGACTCTGTAAGTGCCGTAAAAAATTTAGGTTTTAAAGACGAATTTACCTATCTTTCTTGTGGCGGTGGTGCCACTTTAGAATATTTAATCCAAGGGCATTTAATAGGAATAGATAGTATACAGGAGGAGACGGAAATTGAAGTACTTGATGTGTAATTTAAAATCAAATAAAACATTAAAAGAAGTATTAGAGTATAAAAAAAGGTTAGCTAATTTAAAATTTGGATCGGTAGAATTTGTCTTATTTCCCTCTACTATTTATTTACCTTTTTTTTATGATGTTCCATACAAAATAGGTAGTCAGAATGTTTCAAGATATGCTCATGGGAGTTATACCGGCGAAGTACTTGCCTCCCAGCTTTCCAGTTTGAAAGTTTCTTATGTTCTGATTAACCATGCAGAGGCAAATGATAAAACGGAAGACGTTATTAAAAAAATTAAAAATGCCACTATACAAAAAATGAAAGTGGTTTTATGTGTTGGAGAAGAAAATAAACAGAGTGCAGAAGAAACAAAGCAAGAACTGATTACAAAAATAGATGCAATTTTTTTACAATTAACAAAAAAGGAACAAGAAAATATTTTGATTGCTTATGAGCCTTCTTGGGCAATTCATAATGGGGATATTGTTTTACCTGAGGTTATTTCTATTATTAGTACACGTTTAAAAGACTATCTTAAAAATCACTATCACTTGTCTCTTCCTATCTTATACGGAGGAAGTATAAATACTATAAATATTAAAAATCTTACAAAAATAGAGAGTATTGATGGCTATTTAGTTGGAAATTGTGCTAATATTCCTCAAAATATAGCAGAATTGTTAGAAATCATATAAAAAGTATGATTTATTTTAGACATCATTTTTACATGTAGGGATAATTTATGATAAAAGCTAACAAAATTTGACAGCAATTTACATATTGTTACAAAACATTTTCTAGTATTTTTATTATTCTTTTTTTATAATTAATTTGCGTGCAGTAAATATTTTAGTGGAAAAGGAGAAGAGGATGAAAACAACAATTAATGTTCTTATGATTGATGATAATGATTCCATCATAAGCAAAACAAAGGAGTATTTTAGTAGTCACGCAGTAATTAATGTAGTAAAAACAATCAACAATGGCAAAGAAGGTTTAGAATATATTCTAGAGAATAAGAATTCATTTGATATTGTTCTTATGGATATCATTATGCCAGAGGTAGACGGAATTACTATTTTGGAAGAAATGAAAAAACAAAATATTAAGAAGAATGTTATTATTTTAACCAGTTATAAAAAAGAATCTACAATTAAGATGGTAAGCCAGTATGATGTTGATTATTATATGTTAAAGCCATTTGATGTAAGTACTTTAGAAAAGAGAATTTTAAGTATTGTAAATTTGGAAGAAGAAAGTGAGAGTAAAGATAATCATATAGAAATTGCTATTAGTAAATTATTACATTCTTTAGGAATTCCTTCTCATATTCGCGGATATCAATATATTAGAGAAAGTATTTATATGATGTATCAAAATCCCGATATGATTGGTGGAATTACAAAATGTATTTATCCCGAAATTGCTAGTAAATTTGATACAACCGCTAGTCGTGTGGAAAGAGCTATTCGCCATGCTATTGAAGTCAGTTGGGCTAGAGGAGATTATGAACTTATGGAAGAACTTTTCGGTCACAGTGTTGATTATGATCGTAGTAAACCAACCAATTCTGAATTTATTGCCACTTTAGCAGATAATTTAAGATTAAATAACCAATTAACCGTTGTTTAAGGTAACAGTAGTTATCTTTTTTTGTTATTTTTCTTGAGAAACTATAAATTGAGTTTTTTTTAGTATATTGGTATAATAATATAGTTAAGAAAATGGTGAAATTAAATGAAAAAAATATTAACGATTATTTTAGATGGCTTTGGATATAGAGAAGAAAAACATGGGAATGCCATTATTGATGCCAATCCTAAAAATTTTAATCATCTTTGGGAAACGTATCCCCATTCGCTTCTTTATGCATCAGAAGAACCTGTTGGACTTTTAAAAGGTCAATTTGGCAATAGTGAAGTAGGGCATATGACCATTGGAGCAGGAAGAAAATTATTACAAGATATTGATAGAATCAATGACTTTTTAGAACAGAAAATAGAAGAAGATGAAAAATATCAAAATCTAATTCATCAAGTAAAAGATTCTAATAAAACGGTTCATATTATGGGTTTGTTTAGTGATGGTCTTGTACACGCAGATATGCAACATTTTTTGAAATTGTATGACCAGTTAGTGAAAGATGGTATAACAAATATTTCTTTTCATTTAATTACAGATGGTAGGGATACGAAACCTACTGATTCTTATAAATATATCAAAATCTTAAATGATAAAATACAAACGACAAATATTGGTAGTATCGCAACCGTTTGTGGTAGGTACTATGCTATGGATCGTGATAATAAACTAGAACGTACAAAACTTTATTATGATTTGATTACACAAGCCATTGGTTTTTCTTCCACTAATATTGAGGAAACAATTCAAAATTATTATAAGAAAAATATTACAGATGAATTTTTGCCACCAATTTTATTAAATCCAAAAGGAATTATAAAAGAGGGGGATATTGTTTTATGGATGAATTATCGTACGGATCGTGCAAAACAAATTCTTGATGCTTTAACAAATAAAGAATATAAAAATTTTCCTACGGTTCATTATAAGGATTTAGCGGTATATACTTTTGTACCAATTGATAAAAAAATAAAAACGATTTATTTTTTAGAAGATCAAGTTATAGAAAATCCATTAGGCATTTATTTATCTAAATTAGGTTTAACACAAGCAAGAGTGGCTGAAACAGAAAAATATGCGCATGTTACTTATTTTTTTGATGGAGCATATAATGGAAGTATTGAAAACTGTAATAAAATACTTGTGCCGTCTTTAAAAATAAAAACCTATGATTTAGATCCCCGCATGAGTGCGATAGAAGTTACAAAAAAAGCGATTGGGTGTATGGAAAAAGATGTTGATTTCATTCTTGTTAATTTTGCTAATCCAGATATGGTTGGTCATACGGGAAATTATGAAGCGGCGATTAAAGCCATTATGACTGTGGATATCTGTTTAGAAAAACTTTTAGAAGAAGCGGAAAATAATTTTTATAAAGTGATTGTAACTGCAGATCATGGAAATGTTGACGAAATGCTAGATGAAGATAATAATCCTGTAACTACACATACACTTGCGAAGGTTCCTTTTATCATGGTAGATAATAGTGTCGAATTAAAACCAAGTGGTGATTTAACCAATATTGCTCCAACGATTTTAGATTATATGGATATAGCAAAACCAAAAGAAATGAAAGATAGTGAGAGTTTAATTATAAAATAAAAAAGAATGAAAAATGGGTTTGGAATTTGTAGAGGTGAAAATTTATATGAAATTAATTAAAAATTGTATTCTATTATTTATACTTTTCTTCTGTGTTCCTTTTATGGTACATGCGGGAAGTATTTCATTTAATAATCCTAAAAAGACATCCAGTAATACGTATCAATTTACTTTGACTGTCGATGATATGAAATTAAACTATATTAATGGGAGAATAAATATTACTAATGGAACTATTTCTAAAGTTACGATGAGTTCTGGTTGGAAAAATAAAACAGGAATGAATAATACTTTCTATTTTTATCATGATGGAGAAAGTAAGGGTGCGTACACTGTAGCTACTATTGAAGTTACGATGACAGGAAATAGTGAGTATAACATAGAGAATTTAAGTTATGGTTTAAATAAATGTATACAAGATAATTATGGCACTTATTTTGGAGAAAATGGAAGTATTGTATCAAAAATTGATTTTGATGCAACTTGTGGTATCAGTAAAGATGCAACGTTAAAATCATTATCCATTAGTAATGGAACTCTTTCTCCTAATTTTTCTTCTGCTTTAGAAATTTATAGTGCCAGTGTTGATTCAAGTGTAAATATGGTTACTTTTCATGCTGTGCCTACACATGCAAAAGCCAAAGTACTTTCTGGACAAACCTGTTCTTTAAAAACGGGTTTAAATACATGTAAGATTGTTATAAAAGCAGAAGCAGGAAATACAAAAACTTATACAATAACCATTGTAAAAGAAAAGGATTTGAATTCTACTCCTGTGCAAACAAATGAGGTTAGTAACTTTGTGGTGCATAATGGAACTTTAAATCGAGAATTTGATTTAAATGTTAAAGAGTATACTATTACGCCCAATAAAAATGCGCAAACCATTTATTTTACTTTTATGACAGATAATGGGAAAATCGCTCATACAAGTGATTCTTGTAGTACAAAGGCATCCAGTTGTCAATTAATGTTTACGACTGAAAATGGTGCAAAGAAGTATAGTTTTACTTTTCATATTTTAGAAAATTCTTCCTCTAACGATGCAACAAATAATCCTCTAACGAATTCAAATAGTAATAATAAAAACAACAATATAATAAGTAACAATAACAAGAATACAAATAAAAATACTAGTACAACTAATAAAACGCAAACTCCAAATCGTGTAAATGAAGACGAGAATAATAAAGTAGAGGAAGAAGAAATTATAAATCCAATAACTACAGATAAGGAATCAAATAAAAATTTTGAAGACAAAAAAGAAAATAAAATAAATCAAGAGTCTAAAAAACAGTTTGTTCCTAAAGAGGAGAAAAAAAGAAAAGAAAATCTTTTGAGTTTAACAGCTATTCTATGCCTTTTTATAGGTGGAGTTATTGGTGTGACTTTGGCAAATCATAAGAAATAATTTTGTAAAAGAGTTATTGTCAATTAGAGAAAATTTAGGTATAATTTTAATGTAAGATAAAGACTAGGAGGATAAAGAAATGGGTAAAAAAGGATTTACATTGGTAGAATTAATAGCAACGATTGCAGTACTTGCCATTGTAACAACAATAGCAGTTAGTAGTTTTAATTTGATTTCCTTGCGAATTAAAACAACGGCTTATGAAAATAAAGTAAGTTATATAGAAACAGCAGCAGCTAATTATACAAATGACACAGGATTTTTATCTACAAATGTCGATACTTTAGTAAAACTTGGTTATATAACTCCAGATGATGAAGATGGACATGTGATTGATCCAAGAGATAAATCAGAAATGAATTGTAATGTAGTTAATGTAACAGAGGAAAATAATATCTATTATGGAGATTTAACAGGTACAATAGAATGTGATATAGATAAAATAGAACAAATCAATACGAACTTAGAAATTCGTCTTTATAAAGATGATGCATCAAAAACACCCATTGAAAATGATACATGGGTAAGAGAAAATGTTATTTTAGAACCAGTGTTTAAAAAAGAAGTAGATACAAGTAAAATTGTTCGAGTTGTATGGTATAACAATATTACAAGAGAAGAAAGAGAAGTAAATGGAGATTATGAAGCTAAGAAGACATATAAAGCAACTGCATCATCTATTATCAATACAACGTATTATGTAATCATTACATTAAATGATGGAACTAATTATCAAGCACAAGCACAAGTAAAAATTGATAAACAAAAACCAATTATTTATAGTGATGGAATTACAATAGAAAAAGAAAATGAGTGGACAGCGAAAGCCAAAAAAGTAATTATAACAGCAACG
Source organism: uncultured Muribaculaceae bacterium (assembly GCA_964430695.1). GTDB lineage: Bacteria > Bacillota_I > Bacilli_A > RF39 > UBA660 > MGBC108787. The sequence goes on from CAYSFO010000008.1 coordinate 18,984, forward strand.
GATGGAGATGGATCAGGAATCTATGGATATAAAATTATTCCATGGAATGACAGATGTGCAGATGTAGATAAAAATGATTTTGATGAGAATAGTAATACTACTTATGAAACAGAACTAGGAATGGGAGAATACCGTGTATGTGTTATAGATAATGTTGGGAATATTGCTGGAGATGGTGATGAATCAGATGGAGCAAGAAAGATTGTAATTACAAAAGTAGATTCAACTCCTCCAACATGTACTTTATATGTTAAAGAGGGAACTCCTGGAAATGACGGATGGTATGTAAGTAATGTTATACTTGATATAACTGCAGAAGATAAAGAAAGCGGAGTTGGAGAAACCTATATTGATGAACCAAAAATTACAAAAGATTCCGAGGGAACAACTGTAACAGGAACTGTAAAAGATAAAGTGGGAAATGAAGGAACATGTAATATAATCATCAAAAAAGATGCAACAAAACCAACTTGTAGTTATCCTAGTGATACTACAAAATGGACAAGAGAAGATAAGACTGTTGAAGTTGTTTGTACAGATGATACAAGTGGATGTGTAACTACTAACGTAGAAATCCCAAGTGGTTGGTCTAAGAAAGAACCTTTTGATATGACAAAAACAATTATGAAAACTTATACAAGTTCGGCAAAAGTAGATAAAAACTTTTCTTGGGCAATAAAGGATAAAGCGGGAAATACGAATACTTGCAATGAAGTCAAAGTATATACAGATAAATGTGACAAGTATCAATTAGATTGTAGTGGAGTTGAATGGGGTTCTTGTAGCGCAGATTGTGGCGGAGGAACCAAAGAAAGAGAGTGTCCATATAAAAGTACACTTGGTAGTGGATTTGTTTGTAAAGAGGGAACAGGTACTGATAAAAAAAGTTGTAACGAAGAATCATGTGATTCAGGCGGAGGAGATTCAGGCGGAGGATCAGGCTGTGGTGTAAAAGGAGATTGTTCGTGTAGTTGTGTTGATTCAGGGAATGGTCCTACGACAGGGTGTTACGGTAATATTATGAGTGGTGGTACCTGCACAGGTTCTTGTGAACAGTGGACTGAAGGTGGCTCTCTTCATTGGGCTTGGTGTTAATAGATATTATGTTTTTAACGGGTAACTTTATTGATGGGAGGTCTTAGAGTGAAACATAATAAAATCTTATTTGTTTTAATATTAATAATTGTATTTGTGTTAATTATTGATGCCTATTTATTTTATCGAACAAAAATAATTCCACAAGATAAAAATATCCAAAACAATTCCAACGCTGTTGAATCTTTTGAAAGTGAAAAAGTTGATGCAAAACAAAGAATAATTTGTCGCAAGCAGGTGGATGAATTTATAAATAATGAAATTAATATCAAATATAAATTTGAAGAAGAGTTTACCTTTTATGTAAAGAAAAATGATGAAATAATACCAGATGGGTACTTTGTAGTAACTACTTTTAATAATTTAAAGGACTGGAAAACATACGATAATTATTTAGATAATATAAATGCAAAAGTTTCTAGCAAAGATGAAAAAATGTTAACAATGTCATATTATTCTGTTTCAACTCAAGACGGATATAAATATTATGATGCTGAATATTTAAAATATTTGAATGAAAATGGATATATTTGCGAAGAAATTATTTTTACTAACTGAAATAAAACAAAGGGTTAGATGGAAGTAAATAATAAAATCATGTAAACTTTATAGAAAAAAATTCTATAAAGTTTTTTGTTTAAAAGTGGAAATTTTTGTTAAATAATTTAAGAAAAATTTGTACTTGATTTTCATATAATATATTGCTATAATGTAGTCTGTATGACGGCTTAGATGTGCGAGGTTGCTGATACGCTAGGTAAAGTTGTTAAAACGACAGTTGTTAATCAGGTAATTTGTACGGAGCTAGTCTATACTAGATATAGGCGAAAGGAGGACATGTTAGAGTGTCAAAAAGTAAAGTACGTATCAATCTAAAAGCTTATGATAATAAATCTTTAGATTTAGCTGCTGGAAAGATCGTCGAAACAGTGAAAAGACTAGGGGGTAAAGTAAGTGGACCTATTCCATTACCTACTGAAGTTGAACGTGTTACCGTATTAAGAGCGGTTCACAAATACAAAGACTCAAGAGAACAATTCGAAAGTCGTACACATAAAAGACTTATCGATATACTAGACCCTAGTAAAGAAATTATTGATGCATTAACACACTTAGATTTACCAAGTAGTGTAGACATTAATATTAAATTATAATTGAAGGAAGGATAGAAATATGAAAGGAATCTTAGGACGCAAAGTCGGAATGACACAAGTATTCACTAAAGATGGTCGATTAATTCCTGTTACTGTTGTTGAAGTTACTCCAAATACAGTAATGCAAGTAAAGACTGTGGAAACAGATGGATACAATGCCATTCAACTTGGCGTAGTAGACAAAAAAGAAAAAAATGCAAGTAAGCAAAGTGTTGGACATGCTAAAAAAGCAAATACTACACCTAAGCGCTTCTTAAAAGAATTAAGAAATGTAGATGGCGAATACACTCAAGGACAAACATTGAGTGCAGATGTATTTGAAGTTGGTGAGGTTGTTGATGTCACTGGAACTTCAAAAGGAAAAGGTTTTCAAGGTGTTATTAAAAGACACAATCAAAATCGTGGACCTATGGGACACGGCTCTCATTATCATAGAGGACCTGGTTCAATGGGTACTATGTTACCAAAAAGAGTATTAAAAGGGAAAAAATTACCAGGACATATGGGTAATGAAACAATTACGATTCAAAATTTACAAATTATTGAAGTAAATGCGAATGAAAATTATATTTTAGTGAGTGGAAATATTCCAGGTGCTAAAGATTCATTAGTTTTAATTAAATCTGCTATAAAAAATAACGGCAAAAAACAAGAATTTGAAGTTATTTCTTATGAAGAAGAGACTGTTGTAGATACTGTAGAAGAAGTAGAAACTACAACAGAAGAAACAGTAGAGGAAAAAGTGGAAGAAAGTGTTGCAGAAGTTGAACCAACAACTGAGGATACAGAAGTAACAGAGGAAGAACCAAAAGAATCTACTGAAACGGTAGAAGAGAATAACTAGGACACTTATTGGAGGGATAACAAATGGCAAAAGTTGAACTTAAAAACTTTAAAGGTGAAAAACTTAAAGATATCACAATAAGTGATTCTATTTGGAAAATTGAAACTAATGATGATTGTTTAAAGAAAATGATTCGTTTACAACTAGATGCAACAAGACAAGGTACAGCAAAGACAAAAACAAGAAGTGAAGTTTCTGGTGGTGGAAGAAAGCCATGGAAACAAAAAGGAACTGGACGTGCAAGAGCTGGGTCTAATCGTTCACCAGTATGGCGTGGCGGAGGTGTTGCTTTAGGAGTACAACCTCGTGACTACACATTTAAAATCAATAAAAAAGAAAGAACCCTTGCTCTTAAAAGTGCTCTTACTTATAAATTTAACGAGAAAAATTTGATTGTACTTGATCATATCAATCTTGAAACTTTAAAAACAAAAGAAGTGAAGAATTTATTAGATATATTAAATTTAGCAGGAAAAGTATTATTTGTAACTAAAGACGATGCTCCTAACTTATATATGGCATCAAGAAACTTAGGTTATACATATGCAATCCTTGCAGATGAAATTAATTGCTATGATCTTGTAAATGCTGATTATTTAGTTTGCGATGAAGAAGCAATTAACTACATTGAGGAGGTACTTAAATAATGACGAACCCCGATATTATTATTGCTCCTGTTGTTACTGAAAAGAGTGCTACAAATGCTGGGAACGGTGTTTATACTTTTAAAGTAGCAAAAACAGCGAGTAAAACACAAATTAAAAAGACTATTGAAGAACAATTTGGTGTTCATGTAGTAAAAATCAATACATTAAATACAAAATCAAAGAATAGAAGAGTGGGAAAATACACTGGAAAAACCAAAACTTATAAGAAAGCAATCGTAAGTCTACAAGACGGCGAAACGATTGAAATATAATAGAGGAGGATACTTATGGCAATAAAAAAATATAAACCAACGACAAATGGTCGTAGGGGAATGTCAACACTTGCAAATGAAGAAATCACTGCAAGTAAACCTCTTAAGTCTCTAACAACAAAAAAGACAAAAACAGGTGGTAGAAATAACCAAGGAAGATTAACTGTTCGTCATATTGGCGGAGGAGCAAAACAAAGATATCGTGTAATCGATTTTAAAAGAAATAAAAATGGTGTTCCAGGACGTGTTACAACGATTGAATACGATCCAAATCGTAGTGCAAATATTGCATTAATCAGTTATAAAGATGGAGAAAAAAGATATATTATTGCTCCAAAAGATTTAACTGTTGGTAGTATCATTGAAAGTGGTGCAACAGCTGATATTAAAGTAGGTAATGCTCTACCACTTGAAAATATTCCAGTAGGTACAGTTATTCATTGTATCGAATTAAAACCAGGAAAAGGTGCTGAGTTATGTCGTAGTGCTGGAGCTTCTGCTCAAATTCTTGGACGTGAAGGAAAATACGTTTTAGTAAGACTTCAATCTGGTGAAACAAGAAAAGTTTTAGGAACTTGTGTTGCGACCATTGGTGTTGTAGGCAACGAAGACTATGAACTTGTAAATATTGGTAAAGCAGGAAGAACAAGACATATGGGTATTAAACCTACGAACCGTGGTTCTGTTATGAACCCTAACGATCACCCTCATGGTGGTGGAGAAGGACGTGCTCCAGTTGGACGTAAAACTCCAGTTACTCCTTGGGGTAAACCTGCACTTGGATATAAAACAAGAAAAAATAAAAAAGCTTCTAACAAACTTATTGTTAGTAGAAAGAAAAAGTAGGAGGATAATATGGCAAGAAGTTTAAAAAAAGGTCCTTATGTTTTCGATAGATTACTAAAAAAAGTACAAGAACTAAATAAAGCAAATAAAAAAGAAGTAATAAAAACGTATTCTCGTCGTTCAACAATATTCCCTGATTTTGTTGGTCATACATTCGCTGTTCATAATGGAAAAGAATTTATTCCTGTCTATGTAACAGAAGAAATGGTTGGACACAAATTAGGAGAGTTCGCTATGACTCGTAAATTTGGCGGACACGCAGGACAAAAGTAGGAGGGCAAGTAAATGGAAAGTTATGCAATACATAAAAGTGCAATGATTGCACCTAGAAAAGCAAGAATGACTCTTGACCTAATTCGTGGAAAAGATGTTAAAACGGCCCAAGGTATTTTAGAAATTACTAATACAAAAGCAAGTCGTTTAATCATAAAAGTGTTAAATAGTGCTATAGCAAATGCTGTAAATAATGATGGAGCAAATGAATCTGACCTATTTATTAGTGAATGCTATATCAATCCAGGACCTGTATATAAAAGAATTAAATTTGCAAGTCGTGGAAATGTTGACCGAAGAGATAAAAGAACAAGTCATATTACTGTTAAAGTAAGTGATGGTAAGGAGGCAAATTAGATGGGACAAAAGGTTAATCCAATCGGATATAGACTTGGAGTCAATAAAACTTGGGAATCTAAATGGTATGCAAGTAAGAAAGATTTTGGTGATACTTTAAATAAAGATATCAAAATTCGTGAATACATTAAGAAAAACCTTAAAGATGCAGCTGTTGCCTCAGTTATTATTGAAAGAAAAAAAGATAAATGTGAAGTAACAATCAATACTGCTAAACCAGGTGTTATTATTGGCCGTGGTGGAGAAGATATTGAACGTTTAAGAAAAGCGTTATCTCGTTATGTTGGAGAAGAAGTATATATTTCAATTGTAGAAGTTAAAAATCCTGATTTGGTTGCTAAATTGGTTGCTGATAATATAGCAGCACAAATCGAAAATCGTGCTCCATTTAGAAGTGCACAAAAAAGAGCTTTACGTAATACAATGAAAGCAGGAGCTAAGGGAATTAAAACAAGTGTATCTGGTCGTTTAGCAGGAGCTGAAATGGCAAGAACAGAAGGATATACAGAAGGTACTGTTCCACTTCATACATTACGTGCTGATATTGATTATGCACATAGTGAAGCAGATACAACTTATGGAAAAATCGGTGTAAAAGTTTGGATCTACAAAGGTGAAATTCTTCCTACCAAAAATACAAATAAGGAGAGTGTTCAAAATGTTGATGCCAAAAAGAACTAAATACAGAAAACCTCATAGATTAACATATGATGGTCATGCAAAAGGAAACACTGAACTTCACTTTGGAGATTATGGTTTAATGGCCAGTGAAGGAAATTGGGTTAGTGCTCGTCAAATCGAAGCAGCTCGTATCGCTATGACTCGTTATATGAAACGTGGTGGAAAAGTGTTCATTAATATTTTCCCACACTTAGCTATTACAAAAAAACCTTTAGAAACTCGTCAAGGTAAAGGTAAAGGTAACGTAGAAGAATGGGTTGCTGTAGTTAAAGAAGGAAAAATAATGTTTGAAGTTAGTGGAGTAAGTGAAGAAATCGCTCGTGAAGCATTAAGACTTGCCTCTCACAAACTACCAGTGAAAACAAAATTTGTAAAAAAGGAGGTTATCTCTAGTGAAAGTTAGTGAAATTAGAAATCTAAGCGATGAAGAAATTCAAACAAAAGTAAAAGAATCTAAAAAAGAACTATTAAACTTACGTGTTAAAAATGCGACAGGTGCACTTGATAAACCTTCTAAATTAAAAGAAATAAAAAAAGATATTGCTAGAATGTTAACCGTTTTAAAAGAAAGAGAAATAAATAATAGCACAGGAGGGAATGAATAATGGAAAAAAGACAAGAATTAGTTGGTAAAGTTGTTAGTAGTAAAAACGACAAGACAATTACTGTGCTAGTTGAAACCTATAAAAAACATCCACTATATAGTAAAAGAGTAAAATATTCTAAAAAATATGCTGCTCATGATGAAGAAAATAAAGCAAAAGTAGGAGATACAGTTAAAATTAGAAGTACAAGACCATTATCTAAAACAAAAAGATATGAACTTGTTGAGATTCTAATTGATGCTGTAATTCTATAGGAGGTATACTATGGTACAACAAGAATCAAGATTAAAAGTTGCTGATAATACGGGTGCTAGAGAATTACTAGTTATTCGTGTATTAGGTGGATCAAAAGTTAAATATGGAAACATTGGTGATATTGTCGTAGGAACTGTAAAAAAAGCAATTCCAAATTCTGGACTTAAAAAAGGAAAAGTAGTAAAAGCTGTAATCGTTAGAAGTGTACAAGGTGTAAAAAGAAAAGATGGATCTTTCATTAAATTTGATGATAATGCTTGCGTAATCATTAAAGATGATAAGACACCAGTTGGAACAAGAGTTCTAGGACCTGTTGCTAGAGAATTAAGAGAAAAAGATTTTGCGAAAATCGTATCTTTAGCACCAGAGGTTTTATAGGAGGATATGCATGAAAATAAAAGTTGGCGACAATGTAAAAATAATTGCTGGAAAAGATAAAGGTAAAACTGGTAAAGTTATTACTACTTTGAAGAATGTTGATAAAGTTATTGTTGAAGGAATCAATATTGTAAAAAAACACCAAAAACCTACACAAACAAATGAAAAAGGTGGCATTATAGAAATGGCTGCTCCGATTCATGTATCTAACGTAAAAAAAATAGATGATGCTAAAACTACAAAAAAGACTTCTAAAAAAGACGATAAGTCAAAAAAAGAAGCAAAGAAAGATGAATAGGTGATCTTATGAGTACTTTAAAAGAATTATATAATAAAGAAATCATTCCTTCCCTAAAGAAAGAATTTGGATTTAAAACGGTAATGCAAGTTCCACGTTTAGAAAAAATAGTTATTAATATGGGTGTTGGAGAAGGAGCTCGTGAAGATAAATATATCGAAGCTGCTTTAAAAGACCTAGAAGAAATTACTGGTCAAAAACCAGTGGTTACAAAAGCACGTAAATCCATTGCAGGATTTAAATTAAGAGAAGGACAAACCATTGGTGTTAAAGTTACATTACGTAATGAAAATATGTATAACTTTATGGAAAAACTAATTAAAGTTGCTCTTCCACGTGTAAGAGATTTTAGAGGAATTTCTAATCATTCTTTTGATGGACATGGAAATTATACTCTAGGAATAAAAGAACAATTAATATTTCCTGAAATTGAATATGATAACGTTTTAAAAATTAGAGGAATGGATATCGTATTTGTTACAACAGCTGAATCAAATAAAGAAGCAGAAAGTTTACTAAGAGCATTCGGAATGCCTTTTAGAAATTAAGGAGTGAATATATGGCAAAAACAAGTTTAAAAGTAAAACAACAAAGAGCACCAAAATTTAAAGTTCGTGCATACACTCGTTGTGAAAGATGTGGCCGTCCTCATGGTGTGCTTCGTAAATATAAATTATGTCGTATCTGTTTTAGAGAATTAGCGAACCGTGGACAAATTCCAGGCGTTAAGAAGTCAAGTTGGTAGGAAGGAGGAATTTTAAGAATGGTACAAGATAAAATAGCTGATATGCTTACAAGAATCCGTAATGCAAATCAAATGAAATATGATACAGTTACTGTTATCGGAACAAAAATGACTTTAGGAATTGCTGAGATTCTTAAAAAAGAAGGTTATATTGCAGAATATACTTATGAAAAAGATTCTAAAGGTGATAAGTTAACATTAACTTTAAAATATGGAGAAAAGAAAGAAAGAGTTATTACTGGTCTTAAAAGAATTAGTAAATCTGGACTTCGTGTATATGCCAAAAGTGATGAAATTCCTCGTGTCTTAAACGGACTAGGTATTGCAATTATTTCAACAAGTAAAGGACTTATGACTGATAAAGAAGCAAGAAATCTAGGATTAGGAGGCGAAGTACTTGCCTATATTTGGTAAGGAAAAACAACATGAGTAGAATTGGAAATAGAGAGTTACAAATACCAGAAGGTGTTACAGTAACTGTAGAAAATAACAATGTTAAAGTTAAAGGCCCTAAAGGTGAGTTAGAATTAAATACTTCTAATTTAGTAAAGACTCTCGTAAACGAGAATGTTGTCACTACAAAAGTAGTAGAGGAAACACGTGAGTCTAATATAATGCAAGGAACTACAAATTCTCTAATTAATAATATGATTATTGGAGTATCCAAAGGATTTTCTAAAGGATTAGAAGCTGTTGGTGTTGGATATAGATTTAATGTTCAAGGAAATAAAATTGTAATTAATGCTGGTTACTCACATCCTGTAGAAATGATTGTTCCAGAAGGAATAAAAGCAGAGCTTGTAAGTAACACAGAGATTACTTTAAGTGGTATAGATAAACAAAAAGTTGCTGAATTTGCGGCGAATGTTCGTAAGGTAAGAGAACCTGAACCTTATAAAGGAAAAGGTATTCGTTATAAAGATGAATATGTTCGTCGTAAAGAAGGTAAGAAAGCAGCGTAGAGGAGGGATAGTATGATAAAAAAAGAATCAAGTAACGATATGAGAAAAAGAAGACATAGTCGTATAAGAAAAAACTTAAGTGGAACTCTTGAATGTCCAAGACTAAATGTGTTCAGATCAAATAGTGAAATTTATGCACAAGTAATTGATGATACAGTTGGTCATACTCTAGTTGCATCATCATCTATTGCTCTAAAACTTAAAAATGGTGGTAATATAGAAGCTGCTACTGCCGTTGGAAAAGATATTGCTGAAAAATGTAAAAAAGCCAAAATTAAAAAGGTCGTTTTCGATAGAGGTGGAAACCTATATCATGGAAGAGTAAAAGCTTTAGCTGAAGCTGCTCGTGAAAACGGATTGGAATTTTAGGAGGTCATCATGCAAGAAAATAATAATGTAAATAAAGAGAAAAAAATGAATAAAGAAAGACCAATGAATAGAGAAAATAAAGATAGAAAAAAACTTTTAGAAGAAAAAGTTATCTCTATTGGACGTGTAACAAAAGTTACAAAAGGTGGTAGACACTTTAGATTTTCTGCAACTGTTGTTGTTGGTAACCGTAAAGGTTTAGTTGGAATTGGTACAGGAAAAGCAAATGAAGTTCCTGCTGCTATTGCGAAAGCAAGTATGATGGCAAATAAAAATGTTACAAAAGTGGCAATTATGGATGGAAGAACAATTCCTCATGAAGCAACTGGAAAAGTTGGTAGAGCAAATGTACTTATTAAACCAGCTGTAAAAGGTACAGGAGTTATTGCTGGTGGAGCTGCTCGTAGTGTGTTAGAACTTGCGGGAGTAAAAGATGTTATCTCTAAATCTTTAGGTTCAAATACGAAAATTAATGTGGCTAAAGCAACTTTAGAAGCATTAAAGAGTGAGAGAACACCTGCAAAAATAGCTGCACTTCGTGGTTTAAAAGTGGAGGAGTTGTAATATGAAACTAGAAAATTTACCAAAGTCTAAAGAGACAAAATCAAAAAAAATTGTTGGTCGTGGACCAGGAAGTGGAATGGGTAAAACTTCTACACATGGACAAAAAGGTCAAAAATCAAGAAGTGGTGCTAGCATTTCCGTTTGGTTCCAAGGTGGTCAATCTCCTTTATATAGAAGATTACCAAAAAGAGGTTTCAATAATAAAAGATTTGAAACAAAATATGCTTGTATCAATTTAAGTGATTTAAATAAATTTTTTGAAGATGGTGATACAGTAACACCAGAAATCTTAAAAGAAAGAGGCATCGTAAAAAAACAATTAAGCGGTATCAAAGTATTAGCGCAAGGAAAATTAGAGAAGAAGTTAACTGTGAAAGCAAGTAGATTTTCTAATAAAGCTATTACTGCCATTGAAGCTGCTGGTGGTAAAACTGAGGTGATTTAGATGATTCGTCATATCGCTAAGCTATTTGCTAGTGAAAACAAAGATTTACGAAAAAGAATTTACTTCACCCTTTTTGCTTTAGGAATCTTTTGCTTAGGAACAGGAATTACGATTCCTTGGGCAAGTGTTCTTTATGAAGAGTTAGGATTCTTAGAAATCTTCAACTTGATGAGTGGTGGAGGATTAAGAAGTTTTTCTATATTTGCTTTAGGTGTTAGTCCATATATTACTGCATCTATTATTACACAATTATTACAAATGGACATTATTCCTTATTTTAAAGAATTAAAAGAGCAAGGGTATGTAGGAAGACAAAAAATTAATAAAATTAATAGATATTTAGCAGTTATATTTGCTTTTGTACAAGCATACGTAATTTCTATTTTCTATTTAGGTACAAATGATGTAATGATTATGCTAAAAACATCATTAGTTATGACAGCTGGTACTTCTTTCCTTCTTTGGTTAGGAGATCAGATTACTATGAAAGGAATAGGAAATGGTTCTTCCTTATTAATCATGGCAGGTATTATTCAAAGTATGCCAAGTATATTTATAGGAGCATTTAGTGCTTTTATAACAGCTGGTACTTATAAATTAGCTTTAGGAATCGGCTTATTTGCATTATTTATACTTGTGTATTTATTAGTACTTGTTGGAATTATATGGGTAACACTTGCAGAAAGAAGAATTCCAATTCAATATGCGAATCATACAACGAGTGCATATGGAGCACAAAGTTCTTTCTTACCAATCAAAATTAATAGTGCTGGTGTTATCCCTGTCATATTTGCATCGATTGTATTAACGATTCCATCAACAATTGTAGGGTTATTTAAAAATACTGCTGCTACAAACTTTATTAATAAGTACATTGTATATACAACTCCAACAGGATTTGTTCTATATATCTTATTAATTATGTTTTTCGGATATGTGTATACATTTATGATGATGAATCCAGAAGAGATGAGTAAAGACTTAAATAAACGAGGAGGTTATATTCCAGGAGTAAGACCAGGTTCGGATACTTCTGAATATATTTCCAAATCTCTTGGAAAATTAACCGTTGTAGGATCAATTTTCTTAGTTATTCTATCAGGTCTTCCAATACTCATGGGAAATATTTCAAGCCTACCTTCTTCAGTAACTATTGGAGGTACTGGTATATTAATCGTTGTTGGTGTAGCTATTGAAACTTATAAACAAATTGAAAGTGGATTAGTTACAAGAAGTTATAAAAAAAGGAGACGTGCAAGATGAAAAATGTAATCTTTATCGCTCCTCCTGCCGCTGGCAAGGGTACAATCAGTGCATATTTAGTTGATACTTTAGGATATATGCACTTATCCACAGGAGATTTGCTTCGAAACATTACAAAGTCAAATACAGAATTGGGTAATCAAATAGCTGCTTTAATAAAAGAAGGAAAATTTATCAGTGATGATATTATGTTTGAACTTATCGAGCAAGAACTAAACAAATTAAACGGAAAATCATTTATTCTAGATGGAATGCCTCGTAATATTAATCAAGCAGAGTATTTAAGTAAATTACTTTTGAAAATGAGTGTTGATAACTATGTGGTTATCAACATCGATATCGATAAAGATTTATTAGAGAAAAGAGCTGTTGGCAGGAGACTTTGTGATTCTTGTAAAGCAAGCTATAATATCTATTTTGATGGGTTTAAACCAAAAGTAGAAGATACTTGTGATAAATGTAATAGTAAACTTATTCAACGAGATGATGATACATTAGAAGTATTTCAAAACCGCTACAAGACGTATTTAGAAAATACTTTACCACTTATTGAATATTATAAAGAAAAAGGATTACTAAAGAGTGTTGATGCAAGTAAACCACAAGATGAAATTATAGATGATGTACTAAAGATTATAAAAGGAGAGTAAAATGATTAATATTAAAAGTGAGAGAGAAATCGAACTTATGCGACATGCAGGACATATTAATTATTTGGCTCATGAAGAAATAAAAAAACATATAAAACCAGGAGTGAAAACGGAAGAGTTAGACCGAATTGCTCATGATTTTATTATAAAAAATGATTGTGTTCCTTCTTGTTTAAATTATGAAGGATTTCCCAAAAGTATATGTGTTTCTATCAATGATGAAGTTGTACATGGAATTCCTGGAAAGAGAAAATTAAAGGAACATGATATTGTATCCATTGATTTTTGTGTAACCTATAAAGGTTATGTATCTGATTCAGCTAGAACTTATATCATTGGAACGGTTCCAAAAGAAGTTCGTGATTTAGTAGAAAATACGGAAAAAGCTTTGTATGAAGGCTTGAGTAAAGTAAGAAGTGGTGCTAAAATAGGTGACATAAGTCATGCCATCGAAGAATATGCGCATAATCATGGCTTAAGCGTTGTAGAAGAGCTAGTTGGCCATGGAGTTGGAACCAATATGCATGAAGAACCCGATGTTCCAAACTATGGTAAAGCTGGAAGTGGAATTACATTAAAGGAAGGTATGACAATTGCTATTGAACCCATGCTCAATCTTGGTAAAAAAAATGTTTGTTTTACTGATCAAGATGATTGGGTAATAGTAACTGAAGATGCAAGTCCATCGGCACATTTTGAGCATACCGTGTTAGTGACTAAAGATGGATATGAAATTTTAACAGGAGAATAAATATGGCGAAAAAAAATATGCAAAATAAAAAGATGAATCAAACTTCGAAACAGACCAAAGTTTCTCAACCAAGAGAAGATAAGATTGAAGTAGAAGGAAAAGTAGTAGACGTTGTAAAAGGCGGAGATTACATTGTAGAACTCGCAAATGGTCATACTGTAGAAGCCTACGTTTCTGGTAAAATGCGCGTTAATATGATACGTATTCTACCAGGTGATACAGTAACGATTGAACTTTCGCCTTACGATTTAACACGTGGGCGTATAACATGGAATAAAAGATAATGGAGGTATAAAATTATGAAAAAGAGACCATCAGTAAAACCAATATGTAAAAAATGTAAAAAAATTAAAAGAAAAGGAAAAGTAATGGTTATTTGTGAAAATCCAAAACACAAACAAACCCAAGGGAAATAGGAGGATTATATGGCAAGAATTAAAAATATAGAATTACCAAATGAAAAACATGTTTGTATCGGATTAACAGCTATTTATGGAATAGGTAGAAGTCTTGCAAAAACGATTTGTGTTGATGCGAGTGTTGATCCAACAAAAAAAATTAAAGACTTAAGTGATGAAGAAATTGCATCATTACGTCGTGAAGTAGACAAATATGATGTTGAAGGAGATCTTCGTCGTGATGTACAAATGTCTATTAAGAATAAAATGGAAATTAATTGCTACCAAGGAGCAAGACATAAAAAAGGTTTACCAGTAAGAGGACAAAGAACAAGCAGAAATGCGCGTACTCGTAAGGGTAAAGGTAAAGTAGTAGCAAATAAGAAAAAAGTAGGTAAATAGGAGGTAAATCATGGCATATAATAGAAGAAAAAGAAAAGTTAAGAAGAATATTCCTGAAGCTGTTGCTCACATTCAATGTACATACAACAATACAATTGTAACAATTGCTGAAAAAGATGGAAATGTAATTAGTTGGGCATCAAGTGGAACTATCGGATATAAAGGAAGTAAAAAGAAAACTCCATATGCTGCTGGAATGGCTGCTGAAGCTGCTGCTAAAGCTGCACATGACAATGCTGGAGTAATAAAAGTAGATGTTGAAGTTATGGGTCTTGGATCTGGTAAAGATACAGCTATCCGTTCTTTACAAGCTGCTGGACTAGAAGTTGTAAGTATTGATGATAAAACTCCAGTACCACATAATGGTTGTCGTCCACCAAAACGTCCTAGAAATTAATGTACGAAAGGAAGAATTATAAATGATTAAATTTGAAAAACCAGAATACAAAATAACAGAATATGCATCAGATTCTCATTATGGAGAATTCGTTTTAGAACCTTTAGAAAGAGGATTTGGAACAACTATTGGTAATGCTTTGCGTAGAGTAATGTTAGGGTCATTACCAGGCTGTGCAATTACTAGTGTTAAAATTGAAGGTGTATTACATGAATTCGAAAAAATCGAAGTAGTATATGAAGAGGTTACTAGTATCATCATAAATCTTACAAGTGTAGTTTTAAAAAATCATACAGATGAAGACAAAATAATTCATTTAAGAAAATCTACACCAGGACCAGTATACGCTTCTGACATCGAAGTAGATGCCGACTTAGAAGTAATTAATAAAGATTTAGTTATTTGTAACCTTGTTGAAGGTGGCAAAATTGATATGGAAATGACTGTATCTACTGGTAAAGGATATGTAGATGCAAAAGAAAATCAAGCTTTACTTGATAGTAAAAAAGTTGGTGTTATTGCAATCGACTCACTATATTCACCAGTTGAAAAAGTTTCTTATGAGACTGAAAGTGCTCGTGTTGGCCATAGTGAAAATTATGATAAATTAATAATGCGTGTTACAACAAATGGAAGTATTACTCCAGAAGAATGTATGGCATTATCTGCTAAAATCTTAATTGAACATTTTAATATTGTAGCAGACTTAAATAAAATAAGTGATATTTCTGGACT
>CAYSFO010000009.1:0-33632 GCA_964430695.1 uncultured Muribaculaceae bacterium
GAAACTAGTGGAAGAAGAAGATAACTTCTTCTTTTTTTTATTATATTTCATATGATTACCTATAAGGAGATAATATGAATATAATAAAAGTACGAGAAGAATTATTATCAGGAGTATCAATTTATGATATGACTTTACGTGTTGGTTACTATGCCCGTGTATCAACTGATAAAGAAGATCAAATAAATTCTCTAGAAAATCAATCCAATTATTTTAAAGATATGATTAAGGAACATTCTAGTTGGTGCTTAGTAGGTGAATATATCGATGAAGGAATAAGTGGAACCAATATCAAAAATAGAACTAATTTTTTAAGAATGATCGAAGATTCTAAAAAAGGAGAACTAGATTTAATTGTTACAAAAGAGATATCTCGTTTTTCGAGAAATGTCATTGACAGTATTCAGTACACGGAAGAATTACTTAAAAATGGAACAGTAGTATTATTTTTAACTGATAATATTAATACTATTTATCCTGACAGTGAATTTCGTTTAGCTTTAATGTCTAGTTTAGCTCAAGATGAAGTAAGAAAATTATCAGAACGAGTTAAATTCGGTATAAATCGTAAAATCAAAGAAGGAAAATTAATAGGTAATAACCTTACGGGATATAAATATGTTGATGGCAGGTTAGTTATTAATCCCAATGAAAAAGAAATAATTGAAATATTATTTAATGAATATTGTAAAGGCGGGTCTTTTACTTCTATATCTAATTATCTATATAGTTTGGGTTATAAGACTAAGAAAAATACTAAATATTCAACGACAACATTAAGAAAAATATTACTTAATCCTCGCTATAAAGGCTTTTATACAGCTAATTTAACTCGAGTTGAAAGTTATAAAACTCACAAAAAAGTTGCTTGTAAAGAGGAAGATAAAATAATTTATAAAAGTGATTTAATTGAACCAATTATTTCCGAAGATTTATGGAATAAAGCCAATAAACTGTACTCTATGCGTAAAAAAAGAAGAACAGTTTAGAACCCCAGTAATCCCGGTTTCGTAATTCTTGGACAAAGACTAGGGAAAGTTACCTTAATGGACTATATAAAGAAATTTGGCTTTGGGGAAAAAACAGGAATTGATTTATCCGGAGAAGAAAATGGTATTTTATTTAAAATAGAAAATATGGGACCTGTCGAAACCGCAACAACCGCTTTTGGCCAAGGTGTATCCGTAACCCCAATTCAACAAGTAATGGGAGTATCAGCGGCTATTAATGGTGGTAATTTATATACTCCATATTTAGTAAAATCCATTTCTAATCCTCAAACATTTGAAGTTTTAAAATCCATTGAACCAGTCTTAAAGCGAAAAGTTATTAGTGAAGAAAGTAGTAAATTAGTCAGGTTTGCTTTAGAATCAGTTGTTGCTCAAGGTACTGGAAGAAATGCCTATATCAATGGCTATAGTGTCGGTGGAAAAACCGGAACTGCCCAAAAAGTTCAAAATGGCGCCTATATGGATGGAAACTATATTTTATCTTTTATTGGTTTTATGCCCGCTGATGATCCGGAAGTAGTTGTCTATGTTGCCGTTGATAATCCTAAAGGTGTCGTTCAATATGGTGGAACAGTAGCCGCACCAATTGCTAAATCAATTCTTGAAGGTATAGTTGATGTTATGAATATTAAAAAATCTAATTCCGAAGTTACTCGTGAATATGAATTATGGGATGTTAAATACTATCAAGTACCTAATGTAACAGGAATGGATAAAGTTAGTGCAAGAAAATCTTTATCTGAGCATTTTAGTGTTGAATACTCAGGTACTGGAGATAAAGTAATTTATCAGTCTCCTAGTGAAAATTCCTTTGTCAAAGAGGGTGGAAATGTAAAATTAATGCTTAATTAGGTAATTTAAGGTAATAATTCTTCTTTTAAGATTTAAATTATGACATAATTATATTGGAGAGTGATACTCATGGATATGGAAGAACTTAATTATTACTTTAAATCAGAAAAAAATAGAGCAATGGCTCAGATTGAAGAAAGTTATAATGAAATTATCAAAAAATCAACTTCCAAATTCAATCAAGGTTTAATATCTAAAATTTTACAATACTTCAAAGATATTAGAGTAAATAAAATACAAGATTTATGCGAAAATGAATTAGTGAATCCTATTTTAAATAATGAACAAAAATGGATGAATGGAATAGATACTCATCTAAACGATTTAGTTTATTCTACAGCTAGAGATATAGAAGCATCAGCTGAAGAAAGTAAACTTAGTGCAAATATTGATCGAACTATTTCCGTAATTAATGCAACAACATCATTTACATGGATAAATGAGTATATTAATGATTATTTAAGTAAACTAAGAAGTTTTTTCTTCTTTTCCTATGAAAGCCCTTTATTTAGTACTAGTCAAGTAGAAAAAAATTATATGGACCTTCAAGAAGAATTAAAAAGATATTTAATTAATGAAGTTAACAAGGTTGATAGTTCTATGAAAGAAACTATAAAAAAGGAACTAGATTCTCTACGTTCCAACTATAAAAATCAAATTCATGAATTCCGTAATCAAGTTAATATAAATAAAAATACAAATATGAAAGAGTTTCAAACAATCATCGCAATGGCTGGATTGTCACTAATTAATCAAGGACATCAAGACTACATAGTTGATCCTACAACTAATAATTTACATGAGTTAGATGAAAATGGAAGAACTAAAGATAAACGATTCACAGTTCTTTCTAATAAAATTGGTGAATATTCGATTGGTGATTCAGAAAAAAATATTAGTATCATAAGTGATAGTTTAACAACTAGAATAATTGATAAAGAAACTAATGAAAGAATTAAAATTGAATATGGTTTTGATGGTTATGAATTTACAATCAATGATAGAAAAATAGAAGACTCAGAGATGCGAAAAGAATTTATTATCATGTTATTCGAAAAATATCCGGGTGTATATAAACACTTATGCGATGATCCATTCCTTGGTGAAGAATGTATAAGTGTTATATCCAAAAATAATGAGTCAAAAAATACAGACATGTCTTTAAACAATGTTAATGCAAGTCCAGAAAGTTTACTAGATGAATTAGATAATGAAGAACCAGTAAACACTAATGAGCAAGCATTCATCGGTGATACGGAAAAAAGTATCGATGATGAAATTTTTGAACTTGAACAAAATCCAATCGTTCAAAGATATCTTGAATTAAAGAAACAGCAAGAAGAACATAATACAATATTACATGAAATATTATAAGAGCATAAAGCTCTTTTTTTCTTTTTTTAGGAAAATAATCACAATTATATGATATAATTAATAATAGGTGATGGTATGGAAATTTTAAAGGCTATATTTTTTGGCCTTGTTGAAGGAATAACGGAATGGTTACCAATCTCTTCAACTGGACATATGATACTTTTAGATGAATTTATTCATTTAAATGTTAGTAGTGAGTTTTATAAATTGTTTGAAGTAGTTATTCAACTAGGTGCAATCTTGGCGGTTGTAGTCATGTATTTTAAAGTGATATTTCCGTGGGGATTTGGTAAAACCAAAAAAGATACAATGCAAACCTTTAATTTATGGGGTAAGATTTTAGTTGCTTGTGTACCAGCTGCTATTATAGGTATTTTATTTGATGATTGGTTAGATGAACATTTATATAATTCAGTAGTTGTATCATTAATGCTTATTATCTATGGTGTAATATTTATTGTTATTGAAGGTAAGAATTTAGGTGCGTGTACAACGGATAATTTAGAAAGTATCAGTTATAAACAAGCTCTTTGTATTGGTGGATTTCAATTGCTATCTTTAATACCTGGTACAAGTCGAAGTGGTGCTACAATTATTGGTGGCTTAATTCTTGGATTAAAGCGAAGTGTGGCTGCAGAATTTACGTTCTTTTTAGCTATACCAGTTATGGCTGGAGCTTCTCTCTTAAAATTACTTAAATATATTATGAATGTGGGATTAGTTTTTGAAACTTCTGAACTTATAATATTAGGTGTTGGGTGTTTAGTTGCTTTCATTGTTAGTTTAATAGTTATTAAATTCTTAATTTCTTATATTCGTAAACATGATTTTAAAGTATTTGGATATTATAGAATTATATTAGGTATTATAGTTTTATTATATTTTTTATTAGTTAAGTAGGTGAATTATGGATAAATATAAAGTTAGATCAACAACGTATTTAATATTTTTGCTTGTTAGTTTATTTGTTAATGGAATGTTTTTATATATGCTAATATCAGAAGAAAAAACATTTGAACCAAAAACTGAAGAAAGAAAACAAGAAAAAAAAGAAGTATCAATCGATACTATTCAAGAGATTTATAGTGAGGCATACGAATATATTAATGGTGGAAATATCTTCATTGATACTGGTTATAAATTAAATTATAATACTCGTTGTAATTTAGTTAATTTTAATGGAATGGAAGATTATTTTTCCAATAAAGCTATTGAAAATATGAAAAAGTATTTAGTGTTTGATAAAACTAATTATTATGACTGTTCAAATACTTTAAACAGTTCTCTATTTAATAGTTTATTAGGAGAAAAGGAAAGAACTCTTGAACTAGTACTAAGTGATGAGAAACAAGTACTTGTAAGTAGTAAGTTTGAAGAAGATGAAATTAATGATTTTCCTCTTTATATGGTATTTGTTAAAGAAGATGATAAATGGTTAATTGATAGTTATGAATAAGACTTTTAATAAGTCTTATTTTTTTGTATAATATTTTTTAGAAGAGGGATAAAAATGATTGCAGTTGTAACCGGTGGATGTAGTGGATTGGGTGAGTGTTTTACCAAATGTTTATTAAATAAAGGATATAAAGTTTATGCATTGTATAATAGTTCAATTGATAATGCTTTAGAATTAGAAAGTACATATGATAATGTTCGATGCATAAAATGTGATATTCGTAAGGAAGAGGAAGTAGAAGAAGTATTCTTTAATTTAGATAATATTGATATTTTAATTAATAATGCATCTATATCAAAAGATAATGAATATACTAATAAAACTAAAAAGGAATTTATGGGAGTTTTAGAAACTAATGTGGTTGGTACTTTTTTAGTTATTAAAAATGCGATTGAAAAACTAAATAAAGAGGGGATAATTATTAATATATCTTCGAATAATGCGCTAGATAATTATTCTGCTTTAAGCATGGATTATGATGCAAGTAAAGCAGCCGTTAATATGCTGACTAAAGATTTTTCTTTGGTTATGGAAAACAAAAAAATTGTTTCTATTTGTCCGGGATGGATTGGAACAGATGCTGTTAGGAATATGAATCAAGAATACTTGAGGAATGAGATGAAGAAAGTTAATCAAAATAATTTAATTGATCCAGATGCGTTAGCAAGTTACATAATAGATAATCTTTCGGATTTCAAAAATGGCGAGATTGTTGAGATAAAGGAGTTATAAAATGGAAAGAAAAGAAATAATTAATTTAGTTAATAATAAAGAAAAAGAATTAACTAATGTTTTTAAAAATATTGATGATACATGTTTCTTTTATAGTGAAAAAGTATTAAATGCGATGCAAGATGCTCATTTATCTGAAGCATGTTTTTCGGAAACTACAGGATATGGTTATAATGATTTAGGTCGTGATACTATTGAAAAAATATATGCATCAGTTTTTAAATCGGAAGATGCGATTGTCCGTAATCAATTTGTTTCGGGTTCCCATGCTTTATCTGTTACATTATTTGCTCTTTTAAGACCAAATGATTTACTTTTATCTATAAGTGGACTTCCATATGATACTTTACATGAAGTTATTGGAATAAAAGATAATCCTTCATCTTTAGCATCATTTGGGGTGAGATATGATCAAATAGATTTAGTTAATAATGATTTTGATTATGATGCGATTAGTGCTTATTTAAAGAAAAATAAAGTTAAAGTTATTGAAATTCAAAGAAGTAAGGGATATTCTACCCGAAAGAGTTTAACGATTGAAAAGTTAGAAAAAGTAATTAAATTAATTAAAAGTATTGATTCAAGTATAATCATTATGATTGATAACTGTTACTGTGAATTTGTGGAAAAAACTAATCCAATTGAAGTTGGAGCAGATATATGTGTTGGTTCGTTAATTAAGAATCTAGGTGGTGGTATTGCACCAAATGGAGCTTATGTAGTTGGACGAAAAGATTTAATTGATTTAGTTGGAGAGCGACTTACTTTACCAGGTGAAGGAAGAGAAGTTGGTCCAACATTAGGCGTTAATAAACAAATTCTCCAAGGATTGTTTTTAGCACCATCAGTTGTTGCTTCATCTTTAAAAACATCCGTTCTTACATCAAAAGTTATGGAAGAGTTAGGTTATAAAGTTAGTCCTAAATATGATGAATTACGTGCGGATATTGTTCAAAATATTGAATTTAATGATGATAAATTATTAATCAAGTATGTTCAAGGAATTCAAGCTGGTTCACCCGTTGATGCCCATGCTTTACCACTTCCTTGGGATATGCCTGGATATACAGATCAAGTAATCATGGCCGCTGGAGCTTTCACGCAAGGGTCAAGTATTGAATTATCTTGTGATGGACCAATAAGGCCACCATTTATTGCTTATCAACAAGGTGGATTAACATATGAATATGGTAAACTAGGGTTAATTAAAGCGATTGAGTTTATGAATAATTAACTCTCTTTTTTTTGTTATAATTTTGTTATATAATAAATATAATGGAGTTGGTGAAGTTGAACAGGAAAAGATTATTTCTAATTGGTTTAGTTGTATTTATCCTAGCAACTGCTTTGAGTGTTAAGCTGTTATTTGCAAGTGATGAAATACTTGTTAATTTTGAAATTTTAAATGTTTCAAATAACTATTCTAACTATGTGGTTGAATTTTCGGGTGTCAAAGCTGCTGATCATTATGTTATTCAAGTACATGATGGAAAAAATCGAAAAGTATTTGAAAAAACGACTAATGATCTTACTAATACCTTAAGTTTAACTAATTTAATCAATAATGAAGAATATTCAATTATGGTTTTTGCTTATGATAAATTAGGTGATTATCGTCCCTGTGAGAAAGAATTTAAATTTATTTGGGATGAACCAACATTTGACTCAGAATTAAAACTTATGTTAAATGATGAAGATTATAATTTACTTATAAATGGTAATTTAGAACAAAAAGATTATTATTTAAATATTAAAGATGGCGATAATTTAATTGTTAATGAAGTAATTAAAGAAAATAGTTATACAATAAATAAGGATTATTATATTGGTCAAGAAAAAGAGTTAGTTGTAACTTTAGTTAATAATAATACTGTCGTAGATGAAATACATTTATTTAATAACATGAATCCAATTAGTGATTTAGTTATATCGGTACCTAATAATGAAGAAATAATACCATTTAATGATATAACCCTTTCTTATACCGGGGGAGATAATGCCGAAAATTATGAGATAAAGATTTATAAAGATAAAAAATGTATTAAGACTAGTAATACTTCAAGAAAGAATGTTATTTTATCAAAAAATTTATTTGAAGTAGCTAATTCTTATCGCGTTGATGTTATCGCTAAGTATGGAGATTATACAAAGAATGCAAGTGTTAGCTTTACGATGAGTGATCAAATTCAATTATCACCCGTTTATATATCTAGTAATTGGAAATATGTCAAAAAAGGAACAAAGTTAGAATTAATGTCTAATGAAAGTGAAGCCAAAATTTATTATACTTTAGATGGTAAAAACCCTGAAAGTTATGGTCGTCTTTATACTGAGCCAATTGAAATTAATGAAAATGTTACCTTAAAAACAGTTGCCGTAGAAGAGGGAAAGATTAACAGTGTTATTTCAACTTATGACATTAATGTAGGAACAAAAGAAAATTTGAAAGTTTATTTAAGCCCATCAAATCAACATGGAAATTTAGGTGTTTCTAGTGTGGGATTTACTAATGAGATGGATGAGATGAATGATGTAACTAATTATATTGAAGAAAGACTTAAAAGTTATGGAGTAAAGGTTTATCGCAATAGTCCTGCTGGAAACATAAATCAGTGGAATAAAGATTCTAATTATTATGGTGTAGATTTTAAGATAGCAATTCATTCTAATGCTTCTAATAATCATGATACCTATGGAATAGAAACTTGGGTAGATACAGAAAATTCATCTACTTTAAGTATTGCTAACGCAATTCAAAATGGTTTGATGAGTATTTATCCATACGCTGATTTAGAAAATGCTGATCGCGGAGTTAAGTATGCTAATGGTGCTTTAGGAGAAGCAAATGATAACTATATACCTTTTGGTATTCTAGTCGAGATTGCACATCACGACTATAAAGATGATGCCGCATGGATTATGGAAAATAAAAAATTAATTGGTTATAATATAGCTGATTCTATTTTAAAATATTATCAAATAATTGACTAAAAAGTCGAATCTATTTTCATCCATATAAATATATAATATATTAGTACTGGGTGATATTATGGAAGAAATGAATAAGAAGTTCGATAGTATTATTGAGAAAATTGATGAAGTAATTAGTAAATTAGATAGAGCTTTTAAATAAGCTCTTTTTTTAATGGGTTAAATTATGAAATAAGTTCACAAAAAAGAAAATAATTTAAATGTTAACAAAAAGGTAAGGCGAGCGTAATAAGGGCGTAAGTAATTGACTTTTATATAAAAATACTCTAAAATTATGTGTATAAGAAGGGTGAAGCGTATGTATAATGAAAAATTATTTTTAACACCACAAGAAATATTAGATAAAGAGTTTAAAGTCGATGCTAAAGGATATCGTCCTCAAGAAGTAGATAAATTTCTTGATATGGTTATAAGGGATTATACAGAGTTTGCAAGTATTATTAAAAAGTTACAAAATGAGAACAAACTTTTAAGTGAAGATAATGCTAAGTTAAAAGCTGAATATCGTAAACTTAAAAGTATTATTGATTCGGCTAATGAATCATCTTCTAGTGGAACTGGTAGAAGTAGCTATAATAATATTGATCTTCTTAAAAGAATATCGAATTTAGAAAAAATAGTTTATGGAAAAGAAGAATAAATATCTTAGATAAACGCTGCATAGTATTATGTTGAGGAAAGTCCATGCTCGCACAGTCTGTGATTGACTGTAGTGTTTGTGCTAGAGGAATAAATAACTCTAGGTAAGTTTTACTTAACGGCTCCGAAATAACCTTAAATGGTTAAATTAGGTATAAAAGTGCCAAAGAGACGAGTTCATTTGGAAACGAATGAGGTGGAACGTGGTAAACCCCGCAAGCGAGAAATCCAAATTTGGTAGGAGAGTCTTTGGGAACGAAGGATAAGGGACCAAAGGACACGTGAGTGTAGATAAATGTTTATCGCCCTTTTAGGGTACAGAACATGGCTTATTAGATATTTTTTCTTTTTTTTAATATTAAAAGGAGTGGTACTTTTGGTAGAAACCGGGGAAACCTTAAAGAGTACTAGAGAAGCTTCAGGGGTCTCTTTAGACGAAGCTAGTAAGGATTTAAATATTCCAGTAATTGTCTTAGAACAAATTGAAGATGGATCAATTGGTTCGTTTGAAGATATATATGAATTGAAACAAAATATGATCGATTATGCTAAGTATTTAGGAATAAATACCGAAACAGTTATTAATAAATTTAATGAGTATATGTTTGATTATACTTCTAAGATACCAATGGACGAAATTGAAAAAGCTGTAAGAGAAAAAAATAAAGAACAAGAAGATGAAGATCGTATCTTTTCACCGTATACTCGTAGTTATCCAAAAGAGAAGACTCTACCATATATCATAACAGGGGCGGTAGTGGTTTTACTTATCATAATTGCTGTTATATGGAGTGTTAAACAAATAACTATTAATAACAATAGTTCTGATGTAATTGGATACTATGAAATTGGAGGATAATTTATGAATTTACCAAATAAAATTACAATGATAAGAATAGTACTATCAATAATGTTGTTAGTGTTATTGATGTTTCCATTTGAATTATGTGGATTTAATTGGCCAGTTTATCAAGTATTTGGAAGTATAACTGTTAGTTTACAATATTTACTTGGTGGCGTTGTATTTTTAGTAGCATCAATTACCGACTTTTTAGATGGTAATATTGCTCGTAAGAGAAATATTGTTACTGATTTTGGCAAGGTTATGGATGCGATTGCTGATAAAATATTAGTTAATGGGGTTCTTGTAGTCCTTGCATGTAATGGACTAATTAATGCAGTTATTCCCGTAATAATTATTACGAGAGATATCTTTGTTGATTCAATTAAAATGGTAGCGGGAAGTAAAGGCAAAGCTGTTGGTGCTAGTATATTAGGTAAATTAAAGACAATATGTATGATGAGTGGTCTAACATTAGTATTTTTCTATAATATTCCATTTGAATTAGTTAATATTAATATTGCTGAAGGGCTTTTATATCTAGCGACAATATTGTCAATTATATCTGGCGTTCAATATTATTTAGTTAATAAAGAATTCTTTAAAGAAAAATAA
This sequence comes from uncultured Muribaculaceae bacterium, assembly GCA_964430695.1. GTDB lineage: Bacteria > Bacillota_I > Bacilli_A > RF39 > UBA660 > MGBC108787. The sequence goes on from CAYSFO010000009.1 coordinate 10,511, forward strand.
TCGATGAAAATCGATTTTTTTTTATGGAATAAAAAAGTAAAACATAATTTTAATGTGTATATGTATAGTAGAAGGATATTTCTTAGAAAGGAGCCAAAAGATGAATAGCAATATTCTTGAAGATATATATGAATTAGGAATTGATAAAACAATTGTTGATGTTTTAGAAAAATTTCATTGTGAGCAAGTTATTAGATTATTTTCTAAAAATGATGAGTGTTCCTTATTTGCTGATACAACTAATGGATTGTTTAGATTGAAGATTTCAAGGCTTCATAATGGTAAATTTAACTTATTAGTAGTACCCGAATAATAAAGTGTACATTTGTTCGAAAAAAATATTGACAAAAGTTTAATTATCTATTAAAATTAAAATATAAAGAAATATAGGAGAGACAAGATGAAAAAAATAGAAACAAGTAATGATGATAAAGATAAAGCATTAGAACAAGTAATGGCTGAAATTGAAAAGCAATTTGGTAAGGGTGCGATCATGAAACTTGGTAGTGAAGAACATATGGAAATTGAGACAACACCATCAGGTTCATTATCCTTAGATATTGCATTAGGTGTTGGAGGTTTTCCAAAAGGAAGAATAATTGAGGTTTATGGTCCCGAGTCATCAGGTAAAACAACAATTGCTTTACAAGCTGTGGCAGAAGTGCAAAAGAAGGGTGGAAGAGCAGCATTTATTGATGCTGAACATGCTCTAGATCCTGTTTATGCTAAAAATTTAGGAGTTAATATTGAAGAATTGTTATTATCTCAACCAGATACCGGAGAACAAGCCTTAGAAATATGTGAAGCATTAGTTAGAAGTAATGCGGTTTCAATTGTAGTAATTGATTCCGTTGCAGCTTTAGTTCCTCAAGCGGAAATTGAAGGCGAAATGGGAGATTCCCATGTTGGATTGCAAGCACGACTTATGAGTCAAGCTTTAAGAAAACTTGGTGGTATTATCAATAAAACTAATACAACTGCCATTTTTATTAATCAACTTCGTGAAAAAGTTGGGGTTATGTTTGGTAATCCCGAAACTACACCAGGTGGTAGAGCATTAAAATTCTATGCTTCAGTTAGACTTGATGTTAGACGTGGTGAACAAATAAAAGTTGGAGATTCTGTTATTGGAAATAGAACAACTATTAAAGTTGTTAAGAATAAAGTAGCTCCACCATTTAAAGTAGCTGCCGTAGATATCATGTATGGTGAAGGAGTTTCAAGAGAAGGCGAATTAATTGATATTGCTGCCGAACTTGAGATTATTGATAAAAGTGGTGCTTGGTATTCGTACAATGGGGAAAAAATTGGCCAAGGAAAGGAAAATACCAAAATATTCTTAAAAAATAATCCAGAAATTGCCGATGAGATTGAAGGATTAATTAGAGAACATTATGACTTTAAAGATTAATTTGTAAATTAATCTTTTTTATTACTTTAATAGATAATAACTTTATGCTATAATACTATTCGATTAGAAGGAGATAGCTTATGTTTAAAGTTAATAAGTATAAAAAGTCAATATTGTCGTACGGAGATATAGTTTCTAAATATTATTATGATGCTTCTTTTATTAATGGGGAAATGAATAAGCTTTACTTTGATATGAAAGATATGGCTCTTTTATTCTCTAAAAAGGGAATAATTAAAGATCAATTCGCTGTATTAATAAAAGCACTTGAGAATGTTGAAAAGAATTTACCAAATCATTTTATTCTAGAAAACAAGCCTAAATATGATTTTGATTATAATGTAAGTAAAAATGAAATTATTGATAAAAGTGAAGATGAGATAATTGATTATATAGTACATAGAGTTAGAGGCTTTCTAATTGCATACTATAGTACAAATGGTGATCTAAAAAATGTAAATTTAGGAAATATTGATTTGCTTGGACAATGTAATAATGCTAGCATAAATATTAATTTTGTCTGTCAATCCATTAAAATTCCTTGTAAAATTTATACAATATCGCCAGCATTTTATAGTGAATTTAATGTGTATGGAAAGGGCGGAAATCATCAATTTTGTTTGGTTACAATTGGTAATAAAGAATATATAGTTGATCTTACTTACAGCCAATTCTTTACAATGCGTGAGAATAATCTAAATCGAATTGGAATTCCACTACTTGGAGGATGTAATGTCGGAGTTTATATGACTTTTGATGAAAAATGCAAAGCATTTGCTGAAAGATTAATGCGTGATGGGTGGGTAGAAGCAACAGATGAAAATAAGAAATTATATCTTGATGCTTTTGCGATATCTTATCGAAATGGTTTATATTATGAAAATAAAGGAGAAGTATCCTATACAGCAGATTATACAGCAGAAGACTATATGAACTTTTTGGAAGAAAAAGATAGTCAAGTTAATCATGAATCTTTAGAAGAATTAGGTAGACAAAAGCGTTTGCTTAAAGATAAAAATATTAATTTTGATATAAAAAATTAAGGAAATGAGTGGTTTTTAACTAAAAATCACTTTTTTCTTGTAAAAAGCACGGGAATAAACTATAATTTAAGTGTAGATATATAACTTCTTGTGTGAAGTTTTCTATAAATTTAGATTAGGAGAGATGATATGGAATTTAACACAATGTCCGTAATTACTCTTCTTATTGGTCTTGTAGTAGGAGCCGTTTTGGTAGGTATTATTACTGTTATCCTTGGTGCTAGTGCTAGAAACAAAGCAGATAAATTATTGAAAGATGCTCAAAAAGAAGCGGAGAGACATAAAAGAGATGCTCTTGCTGAGTTAAAAGAAGAAAGTTATAAATTAAAACAAGAAACAGAAAAAGAAATTAAAGAGAAAAAAGCTGATATTCTTGCTAGTGAAGAACGACTTTTATCTCGTGAAAAGTCTTTAGATAAAAGAGAAGAGATGTTACAAAATAGAGATTCTCTTTTAGAACAAAAAGATAATAATTTAAGTGCTTTACAAAAACAAGTCCAAGAGAAGGAAAATAAGATGGACGAACTTCTTAAGGAAGAAATTGAAAAATTAGAGAATATTTCTAAATATTCGAAAGAAAAAGCTCATGATGAAATCATGAAAAGAGTAGAAAGTACAATGGAGGTTGAAATTGCTGAATTTATTAAAGAGAAGGAGGCAGAAGCTCGACTAGAAGTTGATGAAAAAGCTAAAAATTTATTAGTTAACTCAATGGAAAAATATTCTAATGATGTAACTAATTTACAAACCGTATCGACAATTAGTTTACCTAATGATGAAATGAAAGGAAGATTAATTGGTCGTGAAGGAAGAAATATTCGAACAATTGAGGCTGTTACAGGTGTTGATTTAATTATTGATGACACTCCTGAAGCTATCGTTATTTCATCTTTTGATCCATTTAGAAGAGAAATAGCAAAACAAACAATTGAAACTTTAATTAAGGATGGAAGAATTCATCCAACAAGAATTGAAGAAATTTATGATAAAGTTTGCAAAGATTTGAATACGCGAGTTACCGAAATTGGTCGTGATGCGGTATATCAACTTGGATTATCAAAGATTGATCCTGAACTTGTTAATATAATTGGTAAACTAAACTTTAGAACAAGTTATGGACAAAATGCTTTACAACATTCAATCGAAGTTGCTAATCTTTGTGGAATAATGGCTGGTGAGCTTGGTGAAAATGTTGCGCAAGCAAAACGTGCTGGATTATTACATGATATTGGTAAAGCAATTGACTTTGAAGTAGAAGGAAGTCATGTTGAAATTGGTATTGATATTGCCAAGAAATATAAGGAAGATGAAGTTGTCATTAATTCAATTGCGTCTCATCATGGTGATGCGGAACAAACAAGTGTTATTTCTTGCTTAGTACAAATTGCTGATACTTTAAGTGCTGCAAGACCTGGAGCTAGAAATGACTCAATGGAAAACTATATTAAGCGTTTAGAACAACTTGAAGATATTGGAAACTCATTTAGTGGAGTTGATAAATCTTATGCAATGCAAGCTGGACGTGAAATAAGAGTAATCGTTAAACCTGATGAGGTTGATGATTTAACTAGTTTCAAAATTGCTCGTGAAATTAAAGATAAGATTGAATCGGAGATGCAATATCCTGGTACAATTAAAATTACTGTTGTTCGTGAAACAAGAGCTCAAGAAGAAGCAAAATAAAACTCAACATATGTTGAGTTTTTATTTTGTTTGATAAAAATAATAAAACTTAGTAAATTTTCTAACTTGTCGACAAAATCTGACAAACAAAAGATAAATTATGTGTTAGCATACAACATCGAGAAGCAGAAAAGGTGCTTATCATTCCTTAAAAATTCGGGTGAAAATTCAGGCGGTTTTGGTTATTGCAGTAAAGGAGTGATATATGATGGGTAAAAAGGATTTCTTAATTCTTTCGTTACTGATTATAATTTTTATCTTGTTATATGTTGTAGCATATTTACTACACATATAGAATATAAAAATAGCATCCTTATTCTCTGAATAAAGATGCCGAATCCAAAATGTGGTAAGCATCATACCCGAAGAATATCTGCTTCTCACTACTAAAAGTATATCACGATATATTGATTCTATTCAATATATTTTATTTTTTTGTTGTTCTTTTGTATTCGTTAATAAAGAACTCATCAGTCATACCAGAAATGTAATCAATTACTTTACGAGCATTACTAGTATTCTTCATATATTCATCATTCATAGTATTTAAATATATAGTGTATATATTGTCATTTTTATCTTCATTTTCAACAGATTTATATAAATTTTCAAATAAGACATTAAACATGTTTTTTATTTCATCTTTTTCTTGATCTGTATAAGCTTTATCATAAATATGAATATAATTAAATTCTTTTAAATCTCTTATGGCTTCATAAACAGTTTCGGACATTTCTAAATAATTTTTTCCAAGCGAGTGTTCAATAATATCTTGAGTTATTGTTGATACAATATCTCGATTATTATTACCAAGTACTTTTTTTAGACTAAGCGGTATTTCTTCAATATCAAATACACCTAATCTTACTGCATCTTCAATATCTCTTCCAAGATAACCAATTATGTCACTGATACGCACTACACAACCTTCTAAAGTCATAGGTATAAGTTTCTTAATATATGAAGCATCTTTGTAAGAATTATTATAGTCATTTAAGAAGTCTTCTTTTGTTTTCGTTTTAGGATAGTATTTAGCTTGAACGAATTCACCATTATGACAAAGAATACCATCAAGAGTTTGAATACATAAGTTTTTACCATTACCATTATCTTCTAAATTCATAAGAGTTCTAACGGATTGAACATTATGCATAAATACGCCTTCATTATATTTTAGGGATATTTCATTTAAATATCTTTCACCTAAATGACCAAAAGGCACGTGACCAATATCATGTCCAAGCGCAATTGCTTCAATTAAGTCTTCATTTAAATTTAAAGCACGACCAATAGTTCTTGCTATTTTACTTACTAATTGAACATGAATAATTCTTTTTGAAATATGATCATTAGTTTTTTTTGTAAATACTTGCGTTTTATCAATATATCTTGTGTAAGATAAACTATAGATAATACGATCTGTATCGCGAAAAAAATTAGGACGAATATCATCTGATAAATTACCAAATAATCTAATGGCATCTTCATCCTTTGTAGCATATTCTGATAATTCTTTTTCATATTTTAACATGTTATCTTTTATATTCATATCAACACCTCAAATATATTATATCATTAATTTATTTTTAAGTATAAAAATGTTATAATATTTATGATATTTGGATATAATTATTGGTTCTAAAGCTACATCAATTTTCTTTCCAAATGAAAAAATTGCAGAATTAGTCTTTAAAAATAGTATATGGAATGGTAAAATAGCAATTGTATTACCTCATCCATCACTTTTAAATAGAAGTTTGATAAAATCTCATTCTGAGTTCTAGAAAAAAGAATTTTGGAGATACGTAAGATAATAAATGAAGTAATAGAAGAAGATGATAAATTATGATGTTAACAGATATTGATACAAACAATATAGATGCGAAAATAATTAAAGAAGTTTTATTTTCAACCCCAACATATGACTATAGAGAAGCCGATGTTTTAATTGTTTTTGGTTGTCATTTAAAATTTGCTCTTGATGAGCGTATTAATTATGCTCTTAGTATTTTGAATACTAAAAAAATTAATAAGATTATTTTAACTGGAGGAGTAGGAGCTAAGGGTGATTTTAACGAGGCAGAATATATGTTAAATGTTTTATTAAGCAATGGGATAAGTCGTGATGCAATTATAGTGGAAGATAAATCTACTACTACAGAAGAAAACGTAATAAATACGATTGAAATCTTAAAAAGTCATGATTTATTAACTAATAAAAAAATAATTCTATTATCTAATGAACCACATTTAAGAAGAATAAGAATGGAATTTAATCATCTAGTAAAGAATTGTAATATAGAATACGTATGTGAGTATCCAAAAAATTCTTTAGTATCTTATGATAAAGTTATGGAAACTGAGGAATCACAAGCTCTAGCAGTAAATGAAATAAAAAAGATTATTAGATTTATTAATGAAGGTATTATTGAAAATGAAGAGATAAATACTAACAGTATATAAATATGTAAGAATAATAAAATAGGTTAGTACATAATAATACTAAGAATACTTGAGTTTATGAGTTATATTTCTTAATATAAAGAAGGGATAATATGAAATTTTCTAATTTATGTAATACATTTTATAAAATTTTAATAAAAGTAATGCTTTTTTTATGGGGTGTTATTACTCTAACAACAATTTTTAATATCTATAATAATACATATAAATTGAGTGCAATTGTTATTATTATTGGATGTATAATAACTTTATTGTCACTTACAGGTATATATCGATATTTAAAACGGTTTGATGATAGAACAATAAAAAAAATAGCTTTATCTTTATTTATTGTAATATTGATGACGATGCTATTTTGGGGCTTAAACTATCAAGTAATACCTACTTATGATTTATCACATATCATTATTAAAGTTAATGAATTATTAAGTAGTAAAACTTTGAATTTTGGTAGTAGCCCTTATTTTTCGATTTATCCGACACAAATTCCTTTAACCATTTTTCTTTATGGAATTGAGTCTTTTGGTCAAATCATAGGTATGTCTAATCCCGCAAATATGGTAATTATTTATAATGCTTTTATGACATCATTTTCTTTTTATATGATTTATAAAGTTTTAAATAAATTATTTAATAGTCGTATAGCTTTAATAGGAATGTTTTTATTAGCATTATATCCAGATTTTTATTTGTTTGTAAGTTATTATTACACTGATATTATTTCGCTACCTTTTAGTATAATAGGTTATTATTTATTAATTAAATTTGATAATGGTAAAAATAATATGCGATATAGCTATCTTTTTTTAGCAGGCATAATATTTGGAGTAGGTACACGATTAAGAGTAGTAGTATTAATTTTACTTATTGCTTATGTACTCGTTTATATTGCTAAAAATCATTTTAAAGAATTTTTAAAAACATTTATAACTATTATTCTTTCTTTTAGCTTATTTTGGTTAACATATTCCCAATGTATATATCCTAAATTTAAAGTTGTAATAGATGAAAACTTAAGAGTTCCTTCTATTCACTGGGTAATGATGGGACTTAATACAAATATTGATGGTGGATATACTGATAAAGATGCAATGTATTCGATTTTTAGTGAAAATAAAACTAAAGATATTATGAAACAAATCTCAAAACGAATTACAGAAGTTGATTTTCATTTCTACTTTCAAAAACTTAGTAGAGTATGGTCAACAGGAGATCATGATATTTTAAGAAAGTATGATATTTTAAGTAAGTATGATGGCGTACATAATTTATTAGTTGGTAAAAAACAAATTTTTATTCGCTATATTAGTCAAATTTTAAAAGCAAGTATATATTTATTGTTTTTTGTGACACTTTGTTTAGAATTAAATAAAAAGGTAAAAATTCAAAATAGTAAAAATGCGATACTTGTAGTAGCTATGTTTGGGGCTATTGTATTTTACTTGATATGGGAAGCCTTGAATCGTTACAGTTTTTCATTTCTACCATGGATATTAATGGGCGCAGTACCGAGTATCGAATTTATTGATAATTTATTACGAAAAGAAAAGATTAGTGTTGAAAAACATATAATTAATTGCCAAAAATATAAAAAGCATTTTAGTAAATTAATAATTATTGTAGTTAACGTACTACTATTATTTACAGGAATTAAATATGCCATTTTAAAAACTAATCAGGAAGATTTTCGAATTTATCAATATAGTAATACTAAACATTTTATATCTGTTATCGATGAAGAGATAAAAGAAGTATTTGAAGTAAATAATTCATTCAATAAAATTCAATTACAAATTAAAAATGATACAATTGATAAACCATGTAATTATATTTATGAAATATATGATATGAATGATAAACTTTTATATAAAGGAGTAAAAGAAATAACTAAGGGAGAGTATTCAAAGACTGATAATCCATTTTCTATTAGAAATCTTAATTTGAAGTTTCCAACGATAGAAGTTAATGGTTCAAAGAAATTTTATTTAAAATTTTATTCACAAGAAGCAACAGAGTCTAGTTATATATCTGTTAATACATTTGTCTTAGAAGAAAATCTTCTTAACTATGAATATAATAGCCCAGAAGGTTTAGGTGGCAAATATGATATTAATCCTTATGGTGAAACTTATGTAGATAATGTATTGCTAGATGGAAGTCTTAGAATAAAAGTATCTTTAGCCTATAAAGCTCCAATTTTAAAAGTATATCAATTTATTATTTTAGTATTAATTATAGAATTAATTACTATTATCAGTGTAAAATATACTTTATTAGAAAATAATAAAAAAAGAAGCTAAGTAGTTAGCTTCTTTTCCATTATATTAATTATTATATTAAAAATGAATGATAATAAAGATAGTAGTAATATACCACACATAACTAAAGATAAATTGAATACTTGAGTTCCATAAAGAATTAAATACCCAATACCTTTTTTGCAAGATAAGAATTCACCCATCACAACACCAATTAAAGACATTGATAAATTTATTTTAGCTGAAGATACGATTTCTTTTTTTGAGGATGGAATAATTAGTTTGGTTAAAATATCTTTTTTAGATGCTCCAAATACTTTAAATAATTTTATTAGATTTTTATCACATGATTCCATACCATTTAAGATTGTTATAAATGTAACAATTAAACTTATTAGTAGAGAATTAAATATTATAGATTTAGTACTAGTACCTAACCAAATTATTATTAATGGTCCAAGAGCAACTTTTGGTAAACTATTGATAGCAACAATAAATGGATCCAGGATTTTTTTTAGTGTTTTAAATGAATATAATGTTAAAGCCAGAATAAATGCTATAATAAATGTTAATACGAAAGATATAATAACTTCAAAAGTTGTTGTATAAATATGCGGAAATAAATTATTATTTTGATAAAGTGATATAAGAGTATTTAATACTCTTGTAGGGGATGAAAAGATAAATGAATCAATAACTTTAAATCTTGAAAGTAATTCCCATAAAACTATAAAACCAATGAGTAATGAAATTTGGCTGATGGTAATTATAATTTTATTTCTTTTAATCTTTTTTAAGTAGAGTAAATGTTCATTTGACATGGTCAATATTACTCCTTATAGAATCATAAAGTTTCATAAAAAATTCATCTTTTCTCCGTTCACTCGGAATTAAGTCTTCCTTATAATCGTATTTATATATAGCTTTAATCTTTCCTGGTCTTTTAGATAGAATAATTATTTTATCACTTAAAGATATAACTTCTTCAATGTCGTGAGATATAAGAATTGTACTTATATTTAATTCTTTTATAATTCTATAGACATCATCAGTAATATTCTTTCTAGTTTCAATATCTAGTTTAGAGAACGGTTCATCTAAAAGTAAAATATTTGGCTTTATGGCTAGAGTTCTAATAAGAGCCAGTCTTTGCCGCATACCACCCGATAAGTTATTTGGATATTCATTCGCAAATTCTAATAGATCATATTTCTTTAGAAGTTCAGTTACATATTCTTTATTTTTTTTAGTTAATTTTTTTTGCAAAGTCAAACCTAGACAGGCGTTTTCCATAACCGTTAACCAAGGAAGTAGAGCATCGGTTTGCATCATATAACCGATAACTAATGGTTTATTATTATGGATATAGCCGAGTGATGGTAATTCATTTTTGGTAATCAAATTAAGTAGAGTAGATTTACCACATCCGGATGGACCAATAAAACTGATAATAATATCATCATCAATATCTAATGATATATTATCTAATGCTTTAATTTCTTTAGTAGGGGTATGATATATTTTTGTTATATTTTGAATATTAATTAATTTCATAAACTAAATCTTTATAATTAGCATACGAAGTAAGTTCTTTATTATCTATCATTATATCTTGTAAATTCTTAAAACTTTCTTCAGATATCTCTGGTGTCTTAAACCATGAATCAGCTTTTTTATAGTTTTCGATCATTGTTTCTAAATCTTTAATACTAGTATCAGGGAATTGTTTTATTATAACTTCTGCTATTTCTTTTGATGAATGGGTATCAACGTATTCTAGTCCTTTTTTTATTCCTTGATAGAATTTGTTAATTATTTCTGGATTTTCATCAATAAAACTTTTTTTAGCATTAAATGCCGTATAAGGAACAACGCCTGAATATGTACCAATGGAATCAGCAATAAAACCATAACCACCACTAACTAATTTAGATGCATTAGGTTCAAATAGATTAACTCCATCACCATTTCCAGCAATAAATGCACTAGTTAAGTTAGCAAAATCAACAGTAGTATCAATTGTTACATTAGTAATAGATTCATTTTTTAAAGCATTAGTGAAGTTAAGTAATGGCATACCGCCACTTCTTCCCGCTAAAATAGTTAATCCACCAATACTTTTAAAGTTTTGATAATCAATACCATTTCTTAAAACTAAGAATTGTCCATCTCTTTTAGTAAGCCCAGCAAAGCTTTTTACATAATCATCTTTGTTTTCTTGATATACATATATAGTTGCTTCCGGTCCACAAAAACCAATGTTAACATCTCCTGATAATACAGCAGCAGTAACATTGTTAGCACCACTTGTTAGGATAACTTCAATACTCAAATCTTCAAAGTAATTATTTTCTAAAGCAACATACCATGGAGCATAGAATACTGAATGAGTAACCTCAGCTACTTTTAGTTTGGTTTTATCATTATTAGTTTCCTTTGTATCTTTATTAATGAAAGTCATTATAGTTAGGAATAATAATACCGCACCAATAAAAATAGCCACCAACATTCTTTTCAAATAAATAACCTCCTTTTATTTTCCAATGTATTATATGGGAGTTATTTAATAGATGTGATAATTTTATTAGATTTATATTTCTTTTTTAATATCCAAAGAATAATTAAAACAATAACAATTGGTTTATAATATGCACTAATAAATTCAGATATTAAAAGATAATTATCACCAATCATATTACCAAGTAAGATTAAAACCGTATTCCAAATGAGACTACCTAAAGTTGTTAAAATAATAAATTCAATTATATTCATTTTTGACATCCCAGCTGGAATTGATATTAAACTTCTAACAATGGGTGCTAATCGACCAATGAAGACTGATTTTTTACCATTTTGATGAAAATCTTCTATAGATTCATTAATATGTTCTTTATTTAAATGAAGTAAGCGACCTAAACGGGTATCAATTAATTTACTAAAAAAATTGGTATTTAGAATATATCCTAAATAATAAAGAATAATCGCACCAACTAATGAACCAAGAGTTGATGCTATAATAATCATGAAAATGTTTAATTGAGCTTTTTTGGCAATAAAACCGGAAAAGGTAAGAATTACTTCCGAAGGTATTGGTGGAAAGAGGTTTTCAATCATAATCAGAAGGAATATTCCAATGAGTCCATATTTGTTTATAAATGTAAGAATAAAATTATTTATATGTATCACCAATATAAGTTTATGATTTTATGAAGTTTAATATTTACATCTTTTTTTATCTTTGCTATAATGGTAAAGAGAATAGAGAGGTTTTTTGTTATGGAGAAGATGATTAAGGTCATTAACGACAACTTAAGAAATGTTATTAATGGTATTAAAGAACATAGAATAGATTTAGAGGCAACTCTAGGTTCAATTAAGAATGAAATGTCACTTAGAGTTAAGGAAGCTAGTACTTATAAAAGTGATGTTGAAAATGCTCGAACTATAATTTCTTCTCTTGAAAACGATATAACTGATCTAGAGAGTGACTTATCTGAATTAAAGGATAAATTTGGTTCAAAGAATTTCAAAGAAATTTTAAATGCCGGTAATAAAGAGATAAATGCAAAGATTCTTGAAAAACGTTCTCTAATTAATGAACAAGGACAAATAATACTATCTTTGACTGATAAAGCTCGTGGTTTAAAAGATATTTTAATTGAGTTAAGAGAAAAGAAGATAGCAACTGAAGAAAATTTAGAAAAAACAAGAATCCTTGAAGGTTATTTTGAAAATCGTATAGGTGAAACAATTAGATATTCCGAAGAACATCCTGATGAACTTGCTTCATACCGTGATGAAATTCCTCAAGAAGAATTAAATACTCAAGAAAATATTGATATTTCTAGTATTATAGATGGATCTATATTTGAAGAAATTGATGAAATTTCTAGTGGCGAACCAGATGCTAAATTATTAGAAAGTGTACTTGCTAATCCAGAAGATATTCCAGTTTATGAACAACCAGAAGAAGTAGAAGAAATTGTTCCTGTTGATGTATCAACTGCTAATCAACTAGAAAATATGATTAGTGAGGCTAAAGACTTCATTGAACAACAAGCACCATTAATTATGCAAGGATCTACAACTCCAGAAGTTGAAGATTCTCAAGAAGAAGTAGCATCAGAAGAAACACCTGAGGAAGCCGAAGATGAAAAAGTACAAGAAGAAATAGAAACTGCTGAAGAAGATGAAAATTTTGGAAATCCAATAATTGATCATAATGGTGAAGAACTTGAAAGTGAAGAAGATAGTGATGACTATATTGATATTGATGTTGATGAAGCTAATAGTGATTTAGGAATTTATCAAGATAATATTATGGATGATGCTATTGATCCCGATAGTTTGATAGAAATAGATTCACAAGATGAATATCCAAATGTTGGGGAAATGGGTGATGATCCATTCCTTGATATAGCTGGACTAGAAAATGAATTAGGTGTTGGCGACAGCTTAAGTGATTTATTACCTGATGATGAACCAATTGATTTACAAATAGACGAGGATAATCTTCCAATAATTGATGTTGAAGAAGATGGAGAAGATATTAGAGCGGAAATTAAAAATTGTGGTTTAGATATTTCCATGATGGATGATGCTGATTTAATGCTTCTAGAAGCTACATTTGATAAGGCAAAAATTATGAGATCTTTAGATATTATAAGAACTCATAATATAAACGTTAATAATGTTTATAAGAATGCTAAGATCTTAACAGCTATTACGCCTGAAAATTTAGATGATATATTAACTCTATTAGAACGTACTGATGCTAATGCATCGGATATTGAATTAGTATTTAAATATTTAGATAATGTAAATGTTAGTAGATTAGAACAAGTTATAATGAGTGGAAATACAGAGCTTACAAGCGCTTTAAGTCAAGCTATTAATTATAATGGCGATGAGGTAATTGCAACAGTACTAGAAATTAGTTCAGAAATTGCTAATGCATTAAAGAAGAATGCTAGTGATGATGATTATCTAATTATGAATACTTTACCTGATGTAGTATTAACAAATTATCAAGAATTAAAAGCATTAAATATTGAAAATCTAGATGATTGTATTTCTAAATATCCACATAGATTTACACTTACTAATAGTAAATTCCATGAAATTATGGATAAATACGATACTGAAGATTTAGTTAGATGTATTCATAAGAACCCAGCTGTTATTGATAAATTATAAGAAGAATAAATATATTCTTCTTTTTTTGTCTATAAAATGTCAAAAAAAGTCACTTTACAGTCAACTTGTTCAGAACATATGTTATAATGAATATGAATATATGAAAGTGGGTGGATTATGAAAAAATATATTTATATACTTATATTAATGTTCTTTTTTGTGATTTTACCTATTAACGTTTTAGCAGATAATTTAGAGATAACAGGAACTGGTGTAAATATTAGATCTTTACCTGGAACTAATGGAAAGATTCTTAAACTAGTTAATCGAGGACAAATTTTTGAATTATTAAGTAGTACTAAATATACTGACCAAGGGGGATGTTCAGCAGGTTGGTATAAGATAAGAGTTGATGGGCAAGAAGGTTATGTATGTTCTAGTTATGGAGTAGTAAAAACCACTTCAATTCCTGTAATATCCGAACAAACTAAAAATGCATGTGAACAAGAATTAAGAGATAAAGGTTTTCCGCAAGATTATTGGGATTCACTATGTAATTTAAAAGCTCTTCATCCAAACTGGACATTTAATGCAGTTCAAACAGGATATAGCTTTGTTGATGTTGTTAATTCCGAAGCTAAATGTGGTATTAATTCTTTAAGTACAAAAAATACTGAATATATAGATTATAGTTGTACAAGTAAATTAGATTCTGGTTATAGTCATGCTTCTCAAAAAGCTGTGGCTTATTATTTAAATCCTTTAAATTTTTTAAATGAAAAAAATATTTTTATGTTTGAATCTAATTATCTTAATACTTCAATAAGCGTCGAAAATAATTATAAAATTGTTAATTCAGTTATACCAAGTTATGTGGAAAAACTTCCAACATTGCCACAAGCAATTAACAACTCTTGTTCAGAATTAAATATAAGTCCAACTTTAGTTTCTAGTCGTATACGTCAAGAACTTGGTGCAACGGGTCTTGCAACATCTGATAAATATGCGGGACAGTTACTATCTTGTATATCAGGAGAATATACAACAAGATGGAATGATTATGCTCCAAATGGTGATTCTTTAGATTATTATTATAATTTCTTCAATGCTAATGTTATAGATGGGTCTAATAAATCAGCTGCCTATCGTGCTGTTTATTACGCATATAAAAAAGGTTGGGGTGGAACAGGAAACCAAACTACTGATTTATCTTTAGCTATATCAGGCGGAATTAGATTTTTAAAAGATGATTATATTGATAAAAATCAATATACTATGTATTTTCAAAAGTTTAATGTAGCTCCATTAAATACTTCTCATCAATATATGAGTAATCTTACAGCTCCATCATCGGAATCAACTATTGCTTATAATGCGTATAAGAGTTCTGGTTTATTGGATAGTAATTTTATATTCCACATACCAATATATGCAAATTTGGATGCCCCAATAATCAATTCTCCCGATGGAGCAACAGGAGAAAATGGTACTAATACATCAAATGGTCTAAGTATACCTGATATATTAGTTAATGTTGGTTATAAAGTATCTAGTAATAAAATAATGGGAATTGAACCGGGAGGAAGTTTAGAGGATTTTAAAAATAAAATTAATTCCTTAGGTGGTACAGTTGTATCAACAAGTTCTAATATTTTAGGAACTGGAAATGTAATAAAAATATCAAATGGTTCATCGACTAGTGATTATGTGGTTGTAATTAAAGGGGACACATCAGGAGATGGAATTATTAATGCCTTGGATTTATTACAAATTCAAAAGAGTATCTTAGGTCAATATCAATTAAAAGATGCAAATTTACTTGCTGGAGATCCATCAGGAGATGGAAAAGTTGATGCCTTAGATTTATTACAAGTTCAAAAAAATATTTTGGGTCAATTTAAAATTAATCAATAGGAGGATTATATGAAAAAAGTATTATTATTTATATATAGTATGTTATTAGTATTGGCGCCACTTAATGTTTTTGCTTCAAGTGCAAATATAAGTGTTAGTGCTTCCAATACAGTTATGGTTGGTAACACTGTTACGGTTACCGTAAAATTATCAAGTTCGAGTAAAATAGGAAGTTGGCAAGCTAGTTTAAATTATGATAAGTCATATTTACAATTAACAAAAAGTACAGCAGAAGCAGGCGGATCTGCAATGGCAAATACAGTTGCTAATGGTACCAAGAGTAAAACTTATACTTTTACTTTCAAAACTTTAAAACAAGGAAGTACAAAGGTAAGTGTTGATTCTTATACTCTTTATGACTATGATACAATGGATCAAATGAAAGCTACTGGTGGAAGTGCTACAATTAGTATTAAAACGAAAGAAGAAATCGAAGCATCTTATTCATCTAATGCTAATTTAAAAGGAATAACGGTTGGTGAATATAATTTATCTCCAGCATTTAATAAAGATACTTTAGAATATGAAGTAGAAGTACCTAACGAAATAGAATCTGTTAATGTTTCTGCATCAAAAGAAGATGGTGCCTCTTCAGTTACAGGAACAGGAAATATTACATTAACGGAAGGTAATAATAAAGTTTCAATAGTTGTTACAGCCCAAAAGGGTAATACAAAAACATATATTGTTAATATTTATCGTAAAGAATTAGATCCAATAAATGTTACTATTAGTGGTAAAGATTATACCCTTGTTAGAAGAAGTGATGCTTTACCAGAATATTTAACATTTACGCCTACCACAACGGTTATCGAAAGTACGGAAGTACCGGCTTTATATAGTGATATTACAGGTTACACATTAGTTGGTTTAAAAAAAGATGATGGCGATGTAGAAATGTATTTAGTTAGTGATGGAAAAGTAACAACTAAATACGTTGAAGTTAAAAGTAACGCTATTACTTT
This sequence comes from uncultured Muribaculaceae bacterium, assembly GCA_964430695.1. Lineage (GTDB taxonomy): Bacteria > Bacillota_I > Bacilli_A > RF39 > UBA660 > MGBC108787. The sequence continues at coordinate 27,384 of CAYSFO010000009.1, forward strand.
ATATCCTTTAGATTTAACAAATAATGAATTGTTTAAAAATTATATTAAAAAAGAATTAGATATTAATGGAATAAAAGTTGAAGGTTATGTATTAAAAAAGAATTCTAAATTTGCTATTATATATGCTCAAGATGTCGATACAGGCGATATTAATTATTATTCTTATAATATCAAAGAAAATACAGCTCAAGTTTTTGATAAAGAATTAATTGAAAGTTATGAAGAAAAAATAACTAATTATAAATATGTTTTATTAGGATTAATTGGCGTAATAATTATCTTATTATTTATTCTTATTGTTAGAAAACCTAAGAAAAGAAAAAATAGAAGAGTAGAAAATAAAAAGCCTGAATTAGTTAATACTATCGAAACTCATATTGATAATGAAATTAAAGAGGAAGTACAAGAAAGTAAATCAGATGAAGATACTATAAATAATGAAGATTTTGAAAAACACAGAGAAACTAAACTATCTAAAAAAGAACAAAAGAAATTAAAAAAAGCTCAAAAGAAAAATAAGGATTTTGATTTTAGATAATGAAACTGACAAGTGCTAAAGCATATGAATTATTAATTAAAGATGTTTTAAATAAAGAATCAGAGTTAGAACTACCAGAAAATAGATGGGTAAAACATTGTATAAATGTTGGCTATGCGGCTTCAATTATTGCTGATAATTTGGGTCTTGACGCTGATTATATAGGTGCTTTGGGAATTATCCATGATATTGGTCGCAAGATTAGTCATCCAAAACATCCAATTTATGGATATCAATATATGATTGAAAATGGATATTTAGAAGAAGCAGGAATATGTTTAACTCATTCTTTTGTGAATAATGATATTCGTCTTACGGCTGGAGTAGGCCCAACCGGAGAAGATGAAAAAATAATAACTGATTATTTTAAAACTCATGAATTAACTATTTATGATAAAATTATTCAACTATGTGATCTTTTTTGTTTAGATTCTCATCTTACAACTATACCTGATCGTTTATATGATATATATACAAGAAAAGGTGTAACTGATGATTCTCGCTTGCATATTGAAGCAGTTTTAAAATTAAAGGAAGAATTAGAAGATTTAATGGGATGTTCTTTATATGATTTATTTCCGGAGATAAATACAGAACATATTGAAGAAGAAAATGAAAAATTAAATTCCGTATTAAATAGGTAATATTATTTAGTATATATCATATAAAATAATAGGTGAAAATATGAAATATATTAAATATATGTTACTTATTTTTTTATGTGTATTTTCTTTTTATATATCAGACACTTTACTTTTATATGTTGAAAATTCTAGTCCATTAATGCAAACAATTAATGATTATACTGATTATGAGGAGTATGCTCCCGTTAATGCCGTAGTAGAAGGAAATACGATTATTCCTGGTAAAAAAGGTAGAGTTGTTAATAAAAGAGAATCATATCTAAAGATGAATGATTTTGGTACATTTAATGATACTTTTTTTGTTTATGACTATATTGATCCCGAAGTATCACTAAAAGATAATTTAGATAAAGTAATAGTGGGAGCACAAGACAAAACTAAAATAGCTTTAATTGTCGATACCGATAAATTTGATCAATATTTTTATGATAATAAAATATATTATTCGCGTTTAATAACTATCGATGATCATGTTGAAATTTATGAGTATGCCGAGTATATTAATGGTAATGTTGATGAAAATGATTTTTATGATTTAAATTATTATTTTAAGCGAAATAAAATAAATAATAAGATATGTATTTTAGGAAGTTCAAATATAAAAGCTTGTAAAGATAATAAATATTTTATTATCGATCCTTCTCTTAATTTATATCATTCTAATGTATCTTCAATTAAAAGTAAACTAACCGGCGGTAATATTTTATATATTCATGATGATGTTACTTTAAGTGAATTAAAAGTAATTATTAATGAAATTAATTATAAAAGAATTGATATTATCAAACTAAGTGAATTAATTAAAGAATAAGTTATTATTCTTTTTTTTATGAAAAAAACGTATTTTAGTAATGCCTACGACAAAATATGACAATAATAAGAAAAATAATGTTACTTACGATCAGTTTTTGTTATGACTATTGACAATCTATAATATTTAGTATTTAATAAAAGCAAATAAAAAGGAGAGTTTATGAATTATTTTAAAAAATTTAAGAAGTATTTTAAGAAGTATAAGGATGCTGGATTACCAGTTATGGTATATAGTAAAAATAGATTAGAATATATAAGATATGATAAAGTAAATAAAAATGGTAAAATAGTTGACGATGTTTTTGTTTATGATGATTTTATTGAAGTTATTGAAGATACAATTAAAACAAGTTTTTATTATCCTTACAATAGTTTAGTTCGTGTATATGATGAAAATGGTGAGTATTATCATGATGAAGTAGGTCATAGTCATTCTCATAATTTTGCATCAGTTGTTCATGAGGTATATTATAATCCTAATGTTTTTAGTATTGATCCAGAAGATCGTGAATACTATAGTAAACAAGAATATGAATTTTTAATGCGTTTAAAAAATTATTTAATGGTGATTGAAAGAGAAGATATTAAGTATGATGCAACTATTGAAGAAATAAATAATTTAGCCTTAAATGAATTAGCTTCTAAATATAAAGATTATCCAATTTTAACATTTAAGGATAAAAGAACAGCTCCTTTAATGATAAATAAAAAGAAAAAGTATTTTTATCGAATGAAGAGGGAACATACTAAATCTGATATAGGTACAAGATATTTACTTGTTGATAATGATGCTAATTATTTAGGAGTATTAGAAGTAGTAAAAGAAAGAATAGTTGCAATTAATGATTTAACTGAAAAAGATATTGATTATAATTTAGAAGGATATAAAAGTTTAAATATTTGTAAGAAAGAGTTAAGGAAACTTTACAGTGAACACAATAATGTGGAACCAGAAAGTATTGAATTAGTTATTAAAACTGTTAAAGTTATTAGAAAGTTTTAGGTGAAGTGTATGAAACAAAGTGATGTATTTGTTGGTAGTATTTTAAAAGTTAATAATGCTGAAGAATATAATAAGTATGGTAATACTAGTAATAATGAAACTAATTATGTTGAGTTATATCAGGCTTTAGCTGTTTTAGTTAAAACAAGAGGTGAAAAATATGTGTGGATTATGGATGTTGATTCTTTAATAAAAGATATATTATTTGATTTAGGAATACCACTTAATACGATGAATACGATTGCCACTATGGATGGGGAGTTAATAGTTGACGAAGAATCACTAGTTCCTTATTATTCCGAAAGAGAATTAAGAAAAAATAAACATGTTTTGGCTAGAAACTTGATACTAGAAACTTTATTAGATCCAAGATTACCGGGCGGTATTGAATATGGAGACTTTTAGGATAAGATAATTATCCTTTTTTCTTTGAGAAAATAAAAATGTCATATTTTAGCAATGCATACGACAAAATATGACAAGAATGATAAAAATAAAGTTGTATTATAGGCAACTTGAGAAGCAAAAGGAAGATGCTTATCACTCTATATTTAAGACTAAATTAATTCGATAAGATAGTATATAAAGGAGTGGTATATGATGAGTAAAAAAGATTTTTTAGTTCTTTCATTACTGATTGTAATATTTATATTACTATACATAATAGTTAATCTATTATTTAGATAAAATAAAAAAGCATCTTCAATTCATTGAATTAAAGATGCTACAACAGAAAATGTGGTAAGCATAAGTCTTAAATGTACTCTTGCTTCTCACTACTAAAAGTATATCACAATATATTGATTTTATTCAATATATTTTTTATGTGTAAAATATGTCGTAAAACCTGAGTTTTCAACAATAAAATATTGACCTCGGGGGGGGGTATATTATTATTAACTTAGATAAATATAAGAGTTTATAAACAATCTAAATGATAAGGGAGAAAGAAGTTATGAAGAAAAGAAGTATAGTAATATTAATAATATTATTAGCAATTGGATTTGCAGCAGTAAGTACAACACTAGTATTAAATGGAACAATAGGTATAGCAGCAAATAAAGATGATTTTAATATCATATTTACTAATGCCAAATTAAATAATGTAGAAAGAAAAGACTTTATTGAACCAACTAAAAAACAAACAATTACTTTTGAAACAAATAAATTAACAAAAGTAGATGAAGAAGCCGTATTAGATTATGAAGTAACAAATACAAGTAAGTTATATGATGGTGATGTAAAAATAGTATGTAATTTAGTAGATAAAGATGATAATATCATTGAAGATTATGAATACATAGATATCTCATATGAACCAAAGAGTATGACAGTAGAAGCTGGAAAGAAAGAAACAGGAAGTATAACAGCAAAATTAATCAAAGCTAGTACAGAAGATCAAAGTGTAGGTATCAAATGTACATTAGATGCAACAGCTAAAGAAAGAGATAAAATTCCGGAAGAAAAACCTAAAAGTTGTTCATGGGAGATTACAGAAGATAATGACAATAATGGAAAAGTCTCAAATGGAGATTTAATCACATTATGTACAGAATCTTTCTATGTATATAATACAGATGGAGATACAATAAAGGCCATAGCTCAGTATAACTTAGAGGTGGGAAATAGTAGTAATTCTGATTATCCAGCTGGAGTAGAAACTAACATTCAATCATCAAGAGCAATTGGATCTAATGAACAAGCAGCTACTAATTATGCAACAGTACAATTTGCAAATAAAAATAAACATGGAGAAAACTATAATAGTTATAACGGAAGTATAGTAGAAGAATACGTAAATAAATATGTAGATATCTTAAAAGAAAAATATAATGTAGAAGTAAGCGGAAGATTAATTACGAAAGAAGAACTAGAGACACTAGGATGTGATTCAGATGCAATGATGTGTTCATCTGCACCAGCCTACATTACTTCAACATCTTACTGGACTTCTTCGCCTTATGGTGAAATGTTTGCTACTGCAGCGTGGGTTGTATACTCATCTGGTAGCTTTGTCTATTTCGATGTTGTTAAAGGCGGCAACCTTGGTGTTCGTCCTGTTATAGAAATACCAAAATCAGGAGATGCTACAAATAATGATAGTTCAGATGAAGAAAATAAAAAATGCGATATTGAAAATCCACCTGTTGAAGAATTAAATAATTGGTTATGGAAAGATAATGATTGTAGTAAAGATATATCAAATGGAGATTTGCTTACTATAGATACAGAATCATTCTATGTCTACAATACAAATGGTGGTAAAATAAAAGCCATAACTCAATATAACTTAGAAGTAGGAAATAGTACTAATTCTAAATCTCCAGCCGATGAAGAAACGAATATCCAATCACCAAGAGCGATAGGGGCTTCTACTCAAGAACTAACTAGCTATGCAACAGTACAATTTGCAAATAGTAGTAAACATGGAAACAAAATGAATAGTTATACCGGAAGTATAGTAGAAGGATATGTAAATAATTATGTAACAATATTAAAAGAGAGATATAATGTAGAAGTAACGGGAAGATTAATTACTAAAGAAGAGTTAGAAACACTAGGATGTGATTCATCTAAATATACATGTTCAGAAGCTCCTGCCTATATTTATTCAAACACATATTGGACTTCTTCACCTCGTGATGGAAAAGATGATACCGTGTGGATTATGTACGGGTATGTCAGCACCAGCTTCTTTAGTAACTACACCGTTGATCGCGACTATGGAGTCCGTCCAGTTATAGAAATAGATAAATCAGCACTTCAATAAATATTCAAGAAGCTTAGGCTTCTTTTTTTATGTTTTAAAAATAATTGTTTAAAATAATTATAGAATAGTGGATTTTATGTTAAAATAATATTAGGTGATAATCATGAAAAAAATCGTATTAATAGATGGTAATAATTTAATGTTTAGAAGTTATTTTGCAACAGCTTATACAGGTAATTTAATGAAGAATTCAAAAGGACAAACAACGAATGCCTTATATGGTTTTGCAAATATGATTAATAAAATCATTCAAGAAGAAAAGCCCGAGTATATGTGTGTTGCTTTTGATGTTGGCAAAAGTTTTAGACATCGTAAGTATGAGGATTATAAAGCTGGACGAAATGCCACACCTGATGAATTGATTAGTCAAATGCCATTAGCGAGAACTATGTTAGATAATATGGGAATATTTAATATAAATGTTTTAGATTATGAAGCTGATGATATTATTGGAACATTATCTAAAAGAGCTAATGAAGAT
>CAYSFO010000010.1:0-9511 GCA_964430695.1 uncultured Muribaculaceae bacterium
CCAATTTAGGAAAATGTACACAAGTAGATGCAAGACCTTTACCAGATAGTGTTTATCAAAAATATTTGAATCTATTAGAAAAAGAATTTGAAATCATAAAGCCTAAAGTAATTATTCTTTTTGGCAATCAAGTGAGTTCTATTGTATTAGGGGAAAAAATTTCTGTATCAACTTGTCGTAAAAAAAGATTTACGAAAAAAATTAATGATCATAACTATCAATTTTATTCTGTTTATTATCCAATTGGAAATGGAAGATTTAATATAGACAAATCCATTGAAGATATAAAATGGATTATAGAAAACAACTAAAAAATTTACGATTTATTTCGTAAATTTTATTTATTTTCTAAAATATAAGTTAGTAACATACCAACCGTTCGATCTTCATGAATTTTATGTTGAACACATAACTCAATAATCTCTTTATAATCTTTCCAAACATAACCATCAACAAGTTCATTTTCTTCTAACTGCGGACCATTTTGGCTGATTTCATAATCAGTAATTTCGTAATAATACAAATCCCATATAACTCCAGCACCATCTTTGGAAACTTTTAATAATTTAGGATTATGAATAACAAGCCCAACTTCTTCTAAAACTTCTTTTGGAACAGTTGCTTCTACATGTTCTAAAACATCATTTCGAATTATAGATTCTTTATAATCTTTTAAACTATCGAAAACTTTTCCACCTGGTAAACGATAATCCCATCCATTTAATTCATAACGAAATTCTTTTGAAAGTAATATCTTTTTATTATGTTTATCAATGATTAAAGCACGTATTCCAGGAGGCCTTCTAACCATTGTTCTTTTAATATTTCTTTTTTCTCCCTCAATAACAAACTCTTCTTCTGTTTCTAAAAATTCAAAAAAACCATTATTAAACACAGATTTTTCCAATTGATTCACTTCCTTAAAAAAAGTATAACATATGTAATAAAAAGTTGAATACTATAACTATTAAAATTATTACAAAATATTGAACTTGCTTTGGAAAACAAATGTTTGCTATAATAAATATAGGTGAGATTGATGAATCAAAAAGAATTATTAGATCAAATAAAAAAAGAAGATAGCTTAAACGCTGTGCAAGATTATATTAAAAAAGTAATTGCTTTAAGAGGTTTTGGAAATAATCCAATAGAAGAAGAATTCTTATTGCTTACAGAAGAGGTTGGGGAGCTTGCCAAAGCAATACGTAAGAAAAAATATACGATAGATAAAGCAAAAATAAAAAACTATGATAATATCGAAAGTGAAATAGCAGATGTTTTTATTGTATTAGCTTCTATTTGTAATCAATTGGATATCAATTTATATGAAGCTATTCTAGAAAAAGAAGAACAAAATATTGAGCGTTCATGGGAAAAGGTCGATGTAAATAATGAATAAAAGCTACAATTTAATAACATTGTAGCTTTTTTAAGGCTGATAGCTTTTATAATATTTCTGTTAATTGATATAATGTATCAATTTCGTAAGTAGGTTTATATTCTTTAGGAAGATGATCATGATTGGGGTTAAACCAACAAGTATCAATGCTATTATTCATTCCTCCTAAAACATCACTCGTAAGTGAATCTCCTACCAAGAGAATTTCATTTTTATTGCATGGACATTCCTTTATAAGTTGTTCAAAAAACAATTTATGTGGTTTATTATATCCAACTTCTTCTGCACACACAATAATTGAGAACAAATCTTTTACTTGAATAATTTCTAATTTTTTAAATATTAATTTTTTAATACCATTAGTTGCAATAACTAATTTATACTTTTCTTTTAACTTTTCTAATGTTTCACGAGCGCCATCAAATGGTACAATACAGTTTTCTATAGCATCCGTATATAAGTGATATATAGAAACAGCAGTATCGTAATCAATTCCAGTATCTGAAAAAAATTTATAAAAACGCATAGAACGAACATAAGTAACCCAATCTTCTATATCATTTGGTATAGGTATTTTGCCACTTTCCCAATCATGCCAATATTGACTATCAAATTGAATAAATGCATTTCCCAGTTCATCAGTATAAGAAATTCCTAAACTCTCTGTCACTTTAGAAATGGCATATTTTCTGGCCGCACCATCATCAACTAAAGTATCATCTATGTCAAAAGCAATCACTTTATATTTATTCATAAAATCACCATATGCAATATTTTAACATAAGAAGTAATTCATTGAAAAGGGAAAAGGGGCTTAGAAAAAACTATACAAAAGTTATTATTTTATTTTATAATGAAATTAGGTGATAAAATGAAGGAATATTATATTGATTTAGGATCTTCTACGATAAAAGTTTATGAATATAATGGAGAGCTTACTTTATTAGAAGAACACTCTATCTACTTTAAAAACGATTTTTCTAAGGAATTAGGAATTAGCGAAAGGAATAAAAAAGAATTATTTACGTATTTTAAAGAGCTAAAAGAAAAGTATAATTTTACTTATGAAAATACCAATATTTTTGTAACAGGTATTTTTAGAGAACTAATTCAAGAAAGAAAAAAAGAATTAGTTTGTGATTTTAATAATGAACTTGATTTACATTTTAATATTATTAGCCATGGTATTGAAAATTACTATTTAGGAAAAGCGACAGAAAATGATTATAATAATAAAAAAGTTATGATTATAAATATGGGTGGTAAAACGACAGAACTAATTACATTTTGTGAAGGGAAAATTACAGAACGTAAAAATTTAGTAGTAGGAGTTGCTGATTTAATGAATGCTTTTCCTAAAGTGAATGAAAGTATTAGTGAAGTTACAATAGAAGAAATGAATCAATTTGTCAAAGAAAAATTAAAAGATGTATCTTTTGACAAAGATTATGATTGTGCCATATTTACTGGTGGAGAAGAAAGATTTGAAAAACTAACGGATTTTGCATTAGAACCAAACGATTTATTTGACGATAGCATTCATAAATACAAAGTATCTTATGCTAATTATGTAAGTGGCACAGAAAAAGTATTTTTTGATGAAAAATATAGTTTAGAAAATCTATACAAACTGATGCCAGGCAATCCAAAATGGATGGACGGGGCAAGACCAGGTGCAATTATACCACTTGCTATATTTGATTTAGCAAATATTAAAACAATTATTCCTTCTGATGTGAATTTAATAAACGGCGTTATTAATGATTTAAAATAGATTTAAACAATAAAAAAAGACTTAGTTACTAAGTCCCAATGTTCCTACTTGAATTGTAGGATCATTTTTATTTACAATCTCTTCATAATTCATTTTAATCGTTTCATAATCTTGTAAAAGTTCATTTGTTAATTTATAAAAAGGAATGACTCGAAATTCTCGGTACGAACCATTATGATAGGTATATAATAAATCACCTTTAATATTATCAATAGAAATAGTACTTGCGTTATTTTCAACAACTTTATGAATATCTAAAGAAGCCAGTAAACCAATTCTTTTTTGAATTCCATCTTGAGCAGAAATAAAATTTCCTAAGGAATAAATAACAACCGTTTTTCCAATATGCTCTATCGGTTGAATCACATGAGGATGAGACCCAATGACAATATCAACACCTAAATCCGCTAAAAATTGTGCTTGGTTTCTTTGTTCATCGGTAGGAGTATGCGTATATTCAATACCCCAGTGCATGGCTACGATAACAATGTCGACTTTATCTCGAACGGCTTCCACTTCTTTTTTTATATTTTCTTCGTTAATAAGATTAACTAAATATTCTTTTCCATTGGGTACAGGAATTCCATTCGTTCCGTAGGTATAGGCAAGAAATGCATAGGTAATACCATTTTTTTCGCCAATATGACTTCTTGCTTGGTCTTCAAAAGAATCATAACTACCAGCTGTCATTATATTGGACTTTTCTCTCCAATAAGCAACTGAATTTAAAATGGCATTTTCTCCTCGGTCCAATGTATGATTATTGGCAAGACTAACTAAATCAAATCCAGCTTTAATAAAAGCATTTCCAACTTCTTGTGGAGAATTAAATCTGGGATAAGTGGATAAGCCAAGTTCTACTCCTCCCAAAACAGTTTCTTGATTATAATACGCTAAATCATACGTTTGAATAATATCTGCAATATCCACAAATTGAGAATCATAATTATAACTTCCATTACTTTGTTTTCCATCATTGTATACACCACTATGATATAAGGCATCCCCAACCATGCCTAAAGATAAATGATATTCTTCTTTTTGGTTTTCAGGACTAAGCTCTTCTGTCTCCTCTTGTATCTCTACTGACTGAGGATGAAACATTTTACTTTCATATAAATAAAAAGTACCGCCGATGATTAATAGAATAAAAGAAAGAATAAAAAATAACTTGTTAAACTTTTTCATATACTCCTCCATATAATTAACAATTAAATTATAGCATCACAAAAAAGAAAAGAAAATTAATAAAAAGCATATTTCTTTCACTCAATCTAAAACTTTTGACAACTTTTGTCAAATTCCTTGTATTCATAAGGAATTTATTTATAATACAAACCTCGAACTACAGAAGGGGGAAAATTGTATGGCAAATACTAATGGCTTTGACAATGAATACATGTTTGTGAAATACCTAAATAAGAAAAAAATAAAAGAATTGCATCCAGAATTCAGAGAACTATTTGATTACTTATTTGCAAATGAAAAGGAGGAAAGTACAATATCCTGCTGGAGAAACCATTATAAACAAAAAACAGATATTTTCATAAAGGTAAATGAAGTATTGAAAGGAATTAGTATAAAAAAAGGAAGTAAGAATTCAGTACATATTGATAGTATTTCAGAATTTACTAACTTTCTATATCGTAATGGGATACCTATAGAAATCATTACTGCTTATCGAAAATATCATTTTGCAGATGGTACAACAAATGGAAGAGGAAGTATAAGAGTTTCGGTGGAAGAGTATAAACAACTCCATCAAGAGGAAATTGATAAAATTAATCAATATTTTAACACAGAAGAAATGTTAAAATTAGCAGTAGAAAGATTTGTATTAAAAGGGAATAATTCAAATTTCATGATAGATGCATTGCTTTACGGCGAACCAAACAATTTCTTATGGTTAACTAAAGAAGAAATTTATAATTTTTTAGTGTCACAAACAAATATCTATAGTACAGCAGTTCACTTTGGTTCATTAACGGTACAACCAAAAACAAGATGTTTAAATTATAATAGTAAATATGAGCATGATAGATTTTGTGTACAAATAAAATGGTATAGTTTGTTTGATGATATTTTTAAAATAAAATTGAATAAAAAAGAATAAGGCTAATAACGTGGATTCGATAAAATGGCATAAAAAAACGAACTATCTAAATAGTTCGATTATTCTCAATGGAGCGTTCACAAAAGGGGTTATGCACACTTTTTAAAAAACAAATTCCTTTGTATTTGATGTACTAATTATAACAATTATTTTAATTTAAAGCAATATTTAGGCACAAAAAAAATGGACTATAGAAAATTTTTCTATAGTCCATTTATAGCAAGTGGGTTAATACTTGTTACTTGATAATTTTCATCAATATTAAATACTATACTTTTAATCATATAGGATATAACATCACTATCAATATTTGCCAATTCCTTTTTAGGAATATAATTATAGATAATTTCTAAAATATTTTTAGAACTAAGATTATCACTTTTATAATGTAAAATAATCTTTTTTGCAATATCTTGAATTAAATTTTCATTTTTTGATAGTCCATCTTTAATTGCATTTATTTTTTCTTCTTCTATTACTGAATAATAATCTGTTTCAGTAACAAATACCCACTCATCACTAGGACATATCATTAAATCCAAAGGAATTAGAGAGGTTACTTTAGATAGTATAGAAGTATCATAAGGTTTAAATTCATCTTTCATAAGATCATCAACTAACAAATTAAAACTTTTATTGACTCTTATTTTTTTCTTATACATGTCTAACAAAATATCCATAATTCTTGTGGCTTCTTCTTCTAATAAAGATACAAGTTCTTCTTCTACTTCGTATGCTTTCATACTTCCTCCTTTCTCAAAAATGCATAGTAGTAAAACTCCCTTATTTTCAATATAAAAACGGGTTATACCTTTCCACCTTTTATATGGACATATTTATACATTAAATATACCATAATATCAGTATCGGAGGTGGTTTAACATTAAGCATAAAACAAGAAAATTACTTGCAAATAACATTATTTACTTTAGGCATAAAAATGATTGGTCACAAGAAATATTTGCTGATAAAATCAAATCAAGTCCAGCATATATTTCACAATTAGAAAATGCTAAAAGAAATGTTACTTCCGATTTTATTGATAAATTAGCAGACTCATTTGGTGTTGAACCACACGAACTATTTATCAAAAGAGATTCAATCAACAATAAGAGAGTTGATCAAAAGAAATAATTGGCGTTATTTCTTTTTATTTTTTACTACAATGTCATTATATCATAGTCTTTTATAATTTCAGCAACAATATGCATATATATTCAGAATATATATACGACTCTTTTGTATTCGGCATAAATGATAAAATTGAAATGTAAGATGTGAACGTTAGGGGTGTATTATGAATAAAAATGATAGCATTATAACTTATATAGATTACGGTTACATCAAATACGATATAAAACCTATTATGGAAAAGAAAAATTTAAGTAAAAATCAAATAGTAAAAAAAACAGGACTTCATCATCAAGTAATTGAAAGATATATGAACGATTCTGTAACTAGATTTGATAGAGAAGTTTTGGCTAAACTATGTTATGTTTTAGATTGTAATTTAGATGAAATCATTACCTATGTAAGACCAAAAGACAACTAGTATTGTCTTTTTTTATCGTTCAAAATCATCATTATCTTTTGAATAATAACTATTTTGGATATAATCAATATCTTCTTCGTTTAGTATATTTCTATCAATCATTTCATCAATAATTTGTTCGTAGATTTTATCTTCCTTTTTAGAACTGAAAAATTTGTCTTGGAAAAATTCTAAAATCTTTTTCCAAAATTCTTGCCATGCTTGAAGTAATTTTTCTAACCTAGAAACCTCTTTTTCTAAAGAAGATATTTCTTCTCTTTGTTCAGCAATTTTATTTTGCTTCGTAATATTTTGCCTTTCAAGAGTTTTAATTCTTTGATTTTTTTCTTTTAGTTGTAATTGCAAGTCATCAACTTCGTTTGTATGATTTTTTAAATTATGCTCAAAATCATCCATAAGAGAAGTTAAGTCATCAATATTCTTTATCCCTTCAACATTGATATCAACCTTTTTAGCAAAGTTATAAATTGTTTCCTTATCTTCTTCACTAATAACATAATTATTTTTGGAAATTTTAGTAGGTTTCAAATTAGAAATAATTTCTTTGACCTCATTTGATTTTGAAAGAGTATCTTTTGTTTGAATATTCACTTGTTCTAATCTTTCACGATTTCGATCAGCGTGTTCTTTCAAATAGGTATATTGTTTATTCATATTTTTTATAGGAATGTCATTATTTCTTCCATCAAGTTTTTCTAACAATTCAATATTTGTATTATAGATTTTGTTAAAAGATTCTTTGCAATAAATTCTTAAAGTATCTTGTATTTCTCTTAATGATTCTTTTGTGAATATTGTAGATTTTCCCACTTGTTTTTTCATACCATTTTTATTTCCATCTTTTACAGGAACACCAACGATATGTAAATGAGGACTTGCTTCATCATAATGAACAACAGCATTTGCTACTTTAAAAGAGGGTACAATTTTTTCTAAATCTTGTACTTGTTCTTTAAAAACTTCTGTCATTTTTCTTTTATAGGAATCTTCTTTATTTTTCCAAAATTCCATATTTCCAAGTTCAATAATGATTTCACAAGCTAAATCATTTTTTGCATTACTAGAAATATGAGAAAAATAATCTTCGATTTTTCTATCATTACGAGTTTGCTTTTCGTTATATTCTTTTCGTGCCTCATCAAATTCTTGAACATATAATTTTTTCACATCTTCATACAAATTATTTGTTCCACATATAATCTCAATTAGCTCAATCTTATCATCATATTTTCGTAAATTATGTTTATTTACTTTTGATAATTGTTGTGAATTTTGAATTGCATTATTGTTAAAAACTTTGTCTGTAACAACTCCATTTTTTATATTTCTTCTTGACCTTTTGCTTTTATTTTTATCATTTCCAATATGGAATGAATAGGCTAATTTTTGTATAAATATCACTTCCTTACTAATATCATTTTGAGGTTTCGTAAACACTCTAAGAGTGAGTAGGAAACCAAGACAAAATTTCTAACTCCCTATATGTTTTGACGCAAGCATCAAAACATGGGAGCTAAGGTTTACCACCTTAGAAACCGTTTGTCTTATTTCGTAATATTTCAAAACTCGCATAATGAAATAAAACTACATAAGACTTGGATAAAATAGAAAGTACAACTTTCAATTTTATCTTTGAAAATTATTCGTGATTCCACAAACTTCGTAAGTGAAATCTCTCACAATTTTTTATACAAACTATCGCCACTTTCATTGAACAAGTTCAACAAAACGTGCCACGTTTGTTATTACTTTTTTAGAAAAAAAGTAAACAAAAAACTATGATTAACACAATTCATAGTCATCAACTTTTTCTGATTCTTCTTCTAAAAAAAGCACTTCTTTTTTCTCATTATCATATCTAAAATAGGCTTCTTTGTTTTCACAATCAATTACCTTGATTGTATCTTTATCATATAAAAATATTTCAAATGAAAATATATTTAGATTCTTTTTTAGATACTCCAATACTTTATATTGGTGAATTGTTTCTACACAATTTTTCATTATCTCATCATTTGTTAGTTGTTTCATTTTTAATTTCCTTTCTTTCGTTTTCTTTATATTCAAGTAATAAGTTTTCATATTGTTGTTCTATTACTTGTGGAATAAACTCTAATACTTTAGTTTCATCTTTAAAATATTCATATAATTGTGGTAATAAAAATTTAAAAAAGTAATTCATAAATCACCCCCTTTCTGCCAATAAAAAAGAGATACATTTCTATACCTCAATTTGTAATATCGTAAATTTACTTTTATCAAATTTAGATTCCTTTTCTTGTGGAATTATTTGAATGATATCATCTGTATTGAAACTATTTATATCAAGTAAATCTGTTTGTATTGTTGTTTCTTTAATATTATAAAAGTTTCGTAGGGTAGAAATGTAATCATTCTTTTCATGCTCTTTTTTGTAATTAGAAAGAATTATATCTCTTTCGTTTACATTTACTATCATATCAAAACAATCATTTCTAAACATAAGACCAATATTTTCAATCTCGTTTTTATTAAATATAATGTTAGTAATAGAAACATTGTAATCTTTATCCATATCAATTTCGATTTCATCAATATACTTATTTATTAAATATTGTTTTTGTTCTTGGCTCAATTTTTTCCATAGATTATTAGTTTTTACATATTCTGATTTTTGTTTCATTTTTTCAATTT
>CAYSFO010000010.1:9611-33008 GCA_964430695.1 uncultured Muribaculaceae bacterium
TTCCATAGATTATTAGTTTTTACATATTCTGATTTTTGTTTCATTTTTTCAATTTCTTTTAGATTAAATATAGTTTCGATATCTTGTTTAAATTCCATAGATTCTTGTATTTCCTCTAATTCAATGATTTTATTTTTTGCCATCTCAAGTTCAGTTTCAATTTCCTTTAATTCATTTGCAAGGGTAGTTGGTTCAAGTAGTCCATCAATAAATGCTTTTTTTATTCGATCGGATTTTTCTTCTAAACCATTTACAATGGTCTTATATTTTTTGATTTCATTTTCCGTATCTTGATTAAGAGTAGGTTTAAAAGAATTATCAACAATAAGAAAAAAATCTAACATATCATTTAAAAATTTCATCAAAGATTTTTCAATTCTATTTTCATTGATTCTAGTATTACAACTAGCACATTTATAATAAATATGTTTTGTTTTATTTTTACTTGTACTAGAACTTCCACCCATTATTTTGCCACATTTAGGACATTTCATTTTTTGCATAAAAATATATACAAGTTTTCTATGGAAATTTTTAAGATTTTTCTCTTTCCTTTTTTGTACCATATCAAAACTAGTTTTATCAATAATTGCTGGGACAACATTTTCAAATACTTGATTTTCTCCATCAGTTCTTTTACCAAACTCCATATTACCAATATAAAGTTGATTAGAAAGTATCTTATCAACAGTAGTAGTTGCCCACTTACGATTTAGAACTTCTTCTTCATTAAATAATTTACAAATAGAGCAAACAGAAGCACCATCTAAATATAGTTTAAATATTCTTCTAACCACATCTGCTTTTACTTCATCAATAATAAGTTCTTTGCTATCTTTAACCTTTGTAAAGCCAATAGGTGGTTTTCCACTTAAATGACCTTTTTTTGCTGCTCCTATGAGTCCAAATTTTGTTCTTTCACTTGTTCTTTCGATTTCAAGTTGTGCAAGTATTGTAAGCATACGAATAAAAAATTTTCCATTAGCTGTTTCAGTGTTAATTTCTTCAGCCACACTTTCTAAACTACAATTATAATCTTCTAACATAGTACATATTGTTTCTAAATCTCTAATAGAACGAGTAAGTCTATCAAGTTTATAAACAATAATTTTATTGATTTTTCCATTTTTCATATCTTCAATCATTTCTTGGAATTTTGGTCTATTAGTATCTTTTGCCGAAACTCCTTCTTCACGATATACTTTGTATATCTTATAACCTTTAAATTCACATAATTTTTGTAATCTATCTTCTTGTTCATCTAAACTATGACCGAACCTACTTTGATCTTCGGTAGATACACGAGGGTATAGACCACAAATTATTTCAGTTTCTTCTTGTTTCAAATTATCACATTCCTTTCTACTATTTTTTAAAACGAAAAAACACAAGAGAGATTTCCCTTGTGTTAGGTAAACTAAAAATATAATGTTAGAAGTATTTTGATAGAATTTTTATCTATCATACTCAGTTTAGCACTACACCTAAGTAAAGTCTAGGTAAAAAATGGGTAAATTTTGAGTAATTATTGGGAAAAATTTGAGAAGTATGGATACTTTTGTATTGATACTTTTCTCAATACTTTATCATAGTAACACTTGATTCTTGCAATGTCTAGGCAAAAAAGTTGCAAATTTCATGCAAGAATGTTGCAAAAAGTATGCAAAAAAGTTGCAAGACTATAAGTATTGATAAATTCTCAATACACTACCATAGTATCATAGGGAATAGTCTAGTTTCAATACAATAAATAATACAAATTTAGTATAATTTCTAGTATAAAAATAGTATATTTTTAGTATAAATATAATCTATTTTTAATACATTTTATTCATCATATTTAATATAGAACTATATTTAGTAAATGATACAATAGCATTTTCTCTAGGTAAGTAAATTTTCTCTATATCATCATAAAGTAGTGCTATTAGAGTGCTTTTAGAATTACTTACAATAATTCTGTGAGGTTCTCTAACACTTATATTGGTTTGATTGAATTTGATGATATGCCCCGATAAAAACTCAATATTAAGATTGGTTGTACTAACTTTCATTTTTAGTTTTCTCTTGATATCACTAGGGAAGTCTAAAGATTCTATGGTCGTTTTCATAATAATTCATCAACTCCTTTAAAACAATGAAAAAAGCCCATAATATCAAATACTATGAACTTGTTTTATAAATAAAAAACTCACACTTCCTAATAAGGTGTGCGAGTTTAAACCTCAATGGAGCGGATGATGGGAATCGAACCCACGTTATCAGCTTGGAAGGCTGAAGCTCTACCATTAAACTACATCCGCATGACAATTAAGATTATAACATAAAAATTACAAATTTCAACTATTTTTTTCTAAAAGCTTCAGCTTCAGCTTTTATACATAATATTTAAAATTAAAATCTATTATTATCCACTTGCTATATTATATGAAAATTTTCTATAAGTGTGCATAATACTATAGAATAAAAAAATGTTTTTTGCTATAATGTAATCACTGCTGGAATAGCTCAGTTGGTAGAGCAACGCCCTCGTAACGCGTAGGTCGCAAGTTCGAGTCTTGTTTCCAGCACCATTTGTTTATTAGCCCCAAAAATATTGGGGTTTTATATTTGAAAAATTTATAAAAAAATCACAGGCAACTTACTGTCTGTGATTTTTTTATCAAATAATAAAAGTATAATTTTTCTTTTTATTTTTTCCTTTTGTGTCTTTTTTTATGATACTTTTTTTGCTTTCTTCTAGGAACACTTAGGCAAATAATGATTCGATATAAACAAGGTGCCATAAATTTTAAATAGGTTAATTTATCTAATGTACGATTAAAAAATCTAGTTAAATACATAAAGATAGAACAATTAATATAATTAAATAATTGAGCAATACATTTAATAATCTTATGTCCGTGATTTAATTTATAATTTAATGGACAACAATAGTCGAAACAGACGGAATCACAGCAAATATGAATTTTATTCGCCTCATATCCTGCTTTTAACAATCCTTCTACAAAAGCAATTTGCATTTTTTTGTTAGGAAAACAAACACAAATTTTCAGACTAAGATCTTTTGGCTTCGAAAACTTACCAACATCAAAACCAGTTAACCACCAACTACAATCTTTCCTAGAAAATAAAAAACATTTTTTAAAAAGCTTAAATTCTATTTCTAATCGTTCATCATCACAAGCACTTCTCCAATAGTTTTTTGGCAAATCAGAACCAAATTCTCGTACATAAACTCCAACCTCTGCTCCTGTTGTAATTCCATATTGTCCTTTCCAAAACTCGATACGATAATGCTTTTGCTCATAATCAAAATAAATAGGTTCTGCATCCATTACCATATTAAGATAGGGTGCTTTTAAATCATATAAATCTCGATAACCAATATCCCTTTGCCATGAATCATTTTTCGAAATAACAATATCTTGTAATAAATCAAATTCAAATCCGAAAGGTTTCAAAGCAGCATTAATATAAGACAATTTCTCTTCATCACTAGTACAATTTACTTTACGAATTGCCCATCTTTTTCTACAAAGATAAAAAATCCAAATGACGAAAGCAAATAGAAGAATCAAAGTAAGAATAAAGTATTTCATCATATACCTCCTACTATATCTTATAGAACTTTCATAAAATAGTAACGGTTTATGACTATTAGAATGCAAAGGAAAATGTTGCTAGTAAAAATATATAAAGTATAGTAAAATATAGGCACCAAAAGGAGTCTATAAACTAAAAAAATTTATTTACACAATACAGTTTATAAAGTATTAGATATTCCTATAGAACCAAAAAAGATAGAAAAAAGAAATCTATCTTTTTTGTTTACCAAAGGAAAAGTTGCATAGCAAAAGTATTCGCGATATACTTTTATTAAGTAAGAATAGGATAGTAAATAGTAGGTGATAAAATGAAAGAAATAAATAAATTCCATACAGAATATTTAGATAATACAGAGAATACCAAAATAGAAGAAAAAATAAAAAAAGAAGGACTTGCTAAAGCATGTTTAAACGAATCTTTAACCACAAGTTACGATTTTAATTTCAATCTTGAAATTCCTGAAGTTAAAATTTATGACCAAAAAAATAGCCATCAATGCAATATCTATGCTTTTTTAAGAGTGATAAAAAGTATCATGCAACAAGAAAATCCATCTATGAATGTAAAGAAATTAGATTTATCAGCCAATTATTTAGATTTTTATGATAAATTTGAAAAAATTAATGCGCTATATGATGATTTATTATTTCAAGACAAAGTAACATTAGAAATGATTAATACAAAAGTAAATTGTTATGTAGGTATTTATGGAACATTTTATTCTTGTAAAGAATTAGTTAAAAAATATGGTTTAGTACCCACGGAAGTAATGCCAGAAGCTAGTAGTAATTATAATGCCTATACAACTTTAGAATTATTAAAAGCAAAGATTAAATCTGATGCAACCCTTCTATTAAATAAAACAAATGAAAACATAGAACTAATAAAAGACCAATTAATGAATGAAGCGTATACATTTTTAGCAAAAGTAATGGGTATGCCTCCCATTGATTTTAAATATCATGATGAGGTATTAACACCAATAGAATTTAGGGAAAAATATGTACAATGTAACTTAGATGATTATGTAACAGTTACTTCTTATGATAAAGAAACTTTATTTAATAGCTATGCTTTTACACCAAAAGTTTACTTAGAAGAAAAAGAAGAAATTAGAACATTAAATATAAACGATATGAAAGAAGCCACGCTAAAACAATTACAAGATGGAATTGCTGTATGGTTTTCTTGTGAAGAATCGACTACGTTAGATTATGATTTAAATATTTTAGATGATAAGACATATCGATATAATGAAATGTTAAATATAAAAGATTTATCTAAAGAAGAAAAATATGCTTTGGATTTAATTAATTATGACCACGCTATGTGTATAACCGGAGCTTTAGTAGAAAATGGTAGAATTAAACAATTTAAAGTAGACAATAGCTTTGGTAAACATGGTAGTTATAAAGGACAATTAATTATGACAGATTCTTTTTTTGAAAACGATGTCATTACAATAATCATAAATAAAAAATATTTATAGGAAAACTTATGCGACAAATAACAAATGACTTAATAACATGGTATCAAGAAAACAAACGTGATTTGCCTTGGCGTCACACTAAAAATCCTTACTATATATGGATAAGTGAAATCATGTTACAACAAACAAGGGTAGAGGCAGTAAAAATATATTATGAAAGATTTATAAAACGCCTTCCTACATTAAAAGATTTAGCAGAAGTTTCAGAAGACGAATTATTAAAACTCTGGGAAGGACTTGGTTATTATAGCCGAGTTAGAAATATGCAAAAAGCTGCTAAGATGCTAATTTGTAATGGAAAAGAAAACCTTCCTAACACCAAAGAAGAGTTACTAGCCCTTCCAGGTATTGGAGAATATACAGCGGGAGCTATTTTATCCATTGCATTTGATAAGCCAAGTATTGCCATTGATGGAAATGTTTATCGTGTTTTAGGTAGATTTTATGCAATTAAAGACTCTATTTCCAAATCTTCTACGTATGCTATTTACGCCTCCCACATGAAAAAAATACTCCCAAAAGAAAATGCAGGAGATTTTACCCAAAGTTTTATGGATTTAGGTAGTTTAATTTGTACACCTAAAAATCCGAAATGTAATGAATGTCCTCTTAAAAAGAACTGCCAAGCAAGGAAATTAAACAAACAAGAACTTTTTCCTGTAAAAGATAAGAAAAAAGAACAAAAAATAGAAGAACGTTCTATCTTCTTATTGATATATAAAAATAAAATTGCCATTCAAAAAAGAGAAAATAAAGGATTACTCGCTTCTATGTATGAATTTCCAAATACGTTACAGATCACTTCTATAATCGATATAGAAAATGACTTATTAGAGCAAAATATTTCCTTTCAATCCGTAATGGAAGTTGGAGAAAGTAAGCATATCTTTTCTCATGTAATTTGGTATATGAAAGGCTATTTAATTGAACTAAAAGAACCATTAAAAGAATATATATGGGTAACAAAAGAAGAATTACAAGAAAAGTATTCTATTCCTAGTGCTTTTTCTTACTTTTATAATTATTTAATAAAATAGACATATATAAGCTCTATACTTTTTTCTTTCGCATATAATACACTAGGTGATAATTTGTGAGAAAAGGGATTGACGTTTCCTCTTATCAAGGAAGAATAGATTGGGAACGAGTAAAGCCATATATTGATTTTGCAATCATTCGATGTGGCTGGGGAAATGATATAAGAAGTCAAGATGACGTCTATTTTGAAAGAAATGCCCAGATGTGCAAAGAATTAGGAATTCCTTTTGGAGTTTATTTATTTAGCTATGCAACCAACTTGGATGATGCAAGAAGTGAAGTGAGACATACACTTCGTTTAATTCGTGATAAAAAATTAGAATACCCAGTATTCTTAGACGTGGAAGCTAGAAGACAAATGGCTTTACCTAAAGAAGATTTAATAGAAATTGTAAAATATTATTGTGAAGAAATGCAAAAAGAAGGGTACTATGTAGGAATCTATGCAAGTTTGGACCGCTTTAAAAGTAATTTAGATTCCAAAGAACTAGATCCATTTGATAAATGGGTGGCAGAATGGAATGACCGTTTTACATACGAAGGAAAAGCGGGAATGTGGCAAAATACTTCTTATGAAGAAATCGCAGGAATACGTGGTAGAGTCGATGGAGATGTCGCTTTCTATGACTATCCGAAAATTATTCGTGAGGCAGGTTTAAATCATTTAGGAGAAGAAACCCTAAAATATCAGGTTGGAGATACGATTTATGTTAGTGGAGATATTTATGAAGATAGTAGTGCTACAAGAGTTTTAAAAAGCGTATGTGATGAAGAAAAACGAATTGAAAGCATAGTAGAAAATGCCATAGCGCCTTATAAAATTAATGAAGGTTATGTCAAACAAAGTGATGTTTATAAAAAAGAAAGTTAATATTTGTTAAAATGCACCTAGTAGTGGGTGCTTTTTCATTGTTTTATAAAACTACCTATATATCTTTTGAATAATTTCTTCCCTTTTAAAGCATAATTGACTTAAGGTGATAATATGGCAAATATACATAGTGCAATTTCATTTGGACTTGTAAACATTCCGATTGTTTATAATCCAATCATAAAAAATAATGATACCTCATTTAACCAATTGCATAAAAAATGTTTAAATCGCATTCATTATCAAAAATACTGTGACCATTGTAAGAAAATAGTAAAAGAAGCAGATTTAGTAAAAGGCTATGAATACGAAAAAGGAGAATTTGTAACTTTTACAAAAGAAGAATTAAATAACCTACAAATTGATTCAAAAGATGCAATTGAAATAGTTGCTTTTGTTCCCAATGAAGAAATACCTTCTTTCTACTATGAAAAAAGTTATATTCTAACCTCTCCTAAAAAAGCAAAAGCCTATTCTCTATTTTTAGAAGTGTTAAAAAAGACAAAAAAAGTAGCAGTAGCCAAAACTTCCATTGGAACAAAATTTTATTATTGTCTTCTTCGCTACTGTGAAGGAAATATTTTAATGTCTACAATGTATTTTGAAGAGGAAGTTAATATTCCAGAAAATGTTCTAGAAGCAAAATTTAGTAAAAAAGAATTAGACTTAGCCTTAGAACTCGTAAACCATTTATCAGACCATTTTAAACCAGAAACCTATGAAGATGATTATCAACATCAAATTAAAGAAGCCATTGAAAAGAAAATTGAGGGAAAAGCAATCCCTAAAAAAGAAAAGAAAAAGAAACCATCTATGAAAGATTTAGTTACCTCGTTACAAAAAAGTTTGGAAGCTTAAAATGAAATTTAAGATTCCTTTTTTTCCAATGCTTCTAAAAGAAATAGAAGTACCCTTTGATGATGAAAAGTTTTTATACGAAATAAAGTTTGATGGATTAAGAGCGATAATTCATGTTGGCAAAAATACCTTTCATATTTATAATCGGCATAAAAAAGAAATTACTGAACTTTATCCAGAACTTATCCACATAAAAGAGGGAATAAAAGAAGATTGTATATTAGATGGTGAAATCGTTTTATTTGATAAGAATCTTCCTAGTTTTTCGAAATTGCAAGAAAGAAGTCATTTAAAAGACAAAAATAAAATACAGCATTATTCAGAACATTATCCTGTCTGTTTTATGGCATTTGATTGTCTATATAAAGAAAAAGATTTGACGAATAAAACACTACTCGAACGAAAGCAAATATTAAATACGATTAAAGATAATAACTACTTAATCAAAACGAAATATATTCTAAAAGAGGGAAAGAAGTTATTTAAAAAAATACAAAAAATGCATCTAGAAGGAATTGTTGCTAAAAAAATAGATAGCGTATACCTTATAAATACAAGAAGCGAAGATTGGATAAAAATAAAAAACTGGAAGCAAGAAACCTTTCTTATTGGAGGATATGTAGACGAAAAAGAAAAAGCAATCATTACCCTTTTTCTAGGAGAGTACCGTAATCAGAAATTTTATTTTGTTGGTAAAGTAATAGCAGGTAAAAAACAAGAAATATACAATAAAATCAAAAAAGAACAAATAAAAAAAACAACTCCTTTTTGTGATTTCGAAGATAAAGAGATAAATTATTTAAAACCCAAATTAAGTTGTGAAATTGCTTACATAGAAAGAACAAAAAATAATCATTTAAGACAGCCTATTTTTAAAAAATAAATTTTTTATTCTGTTGTTTACTTGTAAAAGACTTTTATTTTTGATATTATATGTGTATGGTGATAATATGAACTATAATAAGATTCTTAAAAGAGAAACCAAAGTCATTGCTTATGTAGTTGTTTGTTTAACTTTAGCGGTTATGGGAGTAAGTTATGCTTTGTTTTTACAAGTCAATCATAATACAAAAAACCAAGTCGTAAATGCAGGTAGTTTAGAAATTACATATAGCCAAGGGAATATGATTACTGTAGATGAAGATGCTGAAAAGAATTGTTTAATGCCGCAAAGCGATGAAGAAGGATCTAAAACTGGGGGATGTAAATTTGAATTAAGCATTACGAATAAAGGAACTTTACCAGTACAATACAATCTTTTAATTTATGATAATACAGATACAGAAGAAACGGAGTTACCAGCTGATGCTCAATTTGTTAGTCATTCTTTAGTAAGACATTCTTTAAAAAAACAATATTCTAACGAAGAAATAAGTCATATCGTGACCCCGGCAGCTGCCTTAAGCACATTAACTCCTTATAATAAAGATAACTCTAAAAAAGTATTAGAAACATCTATTATTGATGTTGGAGAAACAATAACATTTACTTTAAATATATGGATAAGTGAAGATGCAACTGCAGCAATTGTAGGACAATATGTTTATTTAAAACTAGATGTTGTTGGAACAGTTTTTGAACAAGAAACAGCAATACAAGCACTTACTTCTTCGATGGACGTAAGTGGATTAACGGAAATTGTATCTGATGCGAGTAGTGCAGATGAAAATATGAATAAAGAATATCGTTATGTTGGTTCAAATCCGAACAATTATGTTTATTTCAATTGCAGTAATGATGCAGATTTTACTACTTGTGAAAAATGGAGAATTTTAGGAGTCTATAATGTTTTAAATGGAACACAAACAGAAAATCGTATTAAAATAATTAAAGATACAAGCGATACTGTTCTATCTTGGGATTCTAATAGTGGTGTTTCGTATGATTCTTCTACTTTATATACTTATTTAAACACAGATTATTATAATGGGCTAAGCTCTTCTGCCAAAGGAAAAATGAATAGTGCAACTTATCAACTTGGTGGAGCAGATACGTTGGATATAAATAGCAAAGCATTATATAACCAAGAAGTTAACTCTACACATTACATGCTGACAAATGTTGGCCTTATGAGTGTTAGTGATTATGCTTTTGCGAGTGGCCTAAGTGATGCAGATACTATTCAAAATATTGCTTCGATGAATGCAAATAACTGGTTGTATAAAGAGCAAGAAGAGTGGTTTATCAATAAAACAGAAAGTAGCACAGCAGAGTTACAAGTTTTCTCTAAAGCAACAGATGGTACAATTACAACGAGTGCTACCGCAGAACAAAAATTAATTCGACCAGTTGTGTATTTAGCCAAAGATATTAAAATTATTGGTGGAAACGGCTCAAGTTCCAATCCATATACATTATCAAAATAGCTGTAAAAAGCTATTTTTTTAAAAGAGTCAGGTGATCAAATGAAAAAGTATATGAAAAATTACATACAAGAATTAGAAAATTGTATAAAAGAGAAAAGAAAATATAATGAAAAAGAAATAGAAGAATTAAAAATTAAAATCAGTTATTTTCAGCATGAAAGACTTATCCATTTATTAGTAACAATTGCCTTTGCCTTTTTAACTCTTATTTTTATGGCTTTAGGTATGCTTTCCTATCTCTTTTTAATTCCATTTGCCATTTTAATTGTATTTTTAATATTTTATATCTTTCATTATTTCTATTTAGAAAATAGCGTGCAATATATGTATAAATTATATGATCAAATGATGAAGATTTCTAAAAAATAAAAAGAATGTAATATTGGAGTTGTGAAATTATGTATAACAAACAATTTTGTAAAATTTATAACGAGTATGGATGGAATTATTTTTCTTTGACTATGGGTAAGGCTATCCTGGATTATTTTAAAGAAAATCACATTTCTATTCATAACCATCTTGATTTATGTTCTGGAACAGGTGATTTATGTAAATTCTTTTATGAGAAAGGACTTCAAACCAAAGGCGTTGATCTTTCAGAAGAAATGATAAAAATCTCTAAAAATAAGTTTCCATTTATTGATTTTTCTTGTTGTGATGTATTGAAGTATGTTGATGATAATAAATATAATCTTGTAACATGTACTTGTGACTCTATCAATCATATTTTGGATAACAATGACCTAAAAAAACTATTTACCAATGTATATAATTTTCTAGGGAACAATGGCTATTTTATATTTGATGCTGTTGATAGAAATACTATTTTATTCAATCAAAATGTGGATAGTATACGTGAGAATGGTATTAAAGTTGTGTATTATTTGACAGAACTTCCGAATACAAAAATGAACATGAATATCAAAGTATATGATAAAAATACGCTTATACATGAAGAAAATATAATAGAAAAACTTTATTCTTCTAAAGAATTAATTCAATTATTGGAAGACATTGGTTTTGAAATTGAAAAATGTGATAAGCAAATATTAGATGAGGAACAACGTTTACAAAATAAAATATATATGATTGCTAAACGTTCAAAGGTTTAAGAAGGAGAAAAAGAAAATGGAAAAAATTTGTTTAATTACCCACATCGCTGATCCAGATGGAGCGTTTCCCATCATTTTATCTAAATTGGTGTTTTCGGATACTGACACTTTTTCTTGTGAAATTAGTGAAGTAGATACTATTTTAGAAGATATTATAAAAAAGAACGATAAATATGACCAAATTTATATAGTTGATTTAAATATTGGAGATACATTAGCAGAAACAATTAACAAGGATGAAAAATTAAAAGAAAAAATAAGTGTATATGACCATCATGAAAGTGAATTTTATTTAAACAAATATCCTTTTATTCATGTTGTTGTAGAAAAAAATGATAGAAAAGAATGTGGAACGACTCTTTTTTATCAACATTTAAAAGAGATTTGCGAGAAAGAGATTTTAAATAAAGAAGCTTTAAAACAAATGATAGAACTAGTACGTCAACTAGATACTTATGACTTTGATGATAAAAAAGAAGAAGCTTTTAAACTTGGAAATTTATATAGTATTTATGGACGTGAAAGATATATTGAACATTTTACTAATTTCATTTTAGAAAATGATGAATTTTATTTTACGGAAATGGAAAAAGTAATGCTAGAAATCGAGGATGAACGAAACAAGCATTATATTGAAGAAAAAATGAAACATGTGAAGAAAGCGAAAATTAACGGAATATCTGTTGGTATTGTCTTTGCAGAGCACAACCGTTCCTATCTAGGGCAGGTGATGGCTACTCAAATTCCTGACATTGATATTGCTGTCGTTATTAATGTAGACCGTTCTGTAAGTTATCGAGCAGATAAAGAAGAAGTAGATGTAAACGTTATAGCAGTACCTTGTGGTGGAGGAGGCCATAAACACGCTGGAGGCAGTCCATTACCTATGGACTTACAAGAAAAAATATGTGAATATATTTTTAAAGATATCGAATGGGAGCATAAGTAAGAAATATTACTAATTAAATCAGAATAGCCTATATTTTAAAAAATATCTATGATTTTTATTTTATATTTTCCAATTGGGCTATTAATTTCAACAATATCATTTAATTTAGAACCATATAGAGCCTTTCCCATTGGAGACTCATTTGATATTTTATTTTCACTAGGAGAAACTTCTAAGGGACTTACTATTTTGTAAGTTTCTTTTTCGTTATCTGCAAGATATTCTATAGTAACTGTTGTTCCAATACTTACTATGTTCTTTTCTTTTTCTGTAACAATTTCCATATGATTTAATAAATTTTCAATTCTTTTTATCTGGTTATCGCAATTTCTTTGTGCATCCTTGGCTGCATCAAATTCTGAATTTTCACGTAAATCGCCAAAATCATAAGCAATTTTTAAATCTTCAATGATTTTTACTCTTTTTTCAGTATATAGTTTTTTTAATTCTTTTTGTATTTGTTCATACCCTTCGGGAGTTATTTTTAATTTTTTTGGTTCTTTCATTTTCCTAACCTTCTTTCTATTTTGACCAACAAAAAAATCCCGAAAATAATCTTTCAAGCTACGAAGTGTTAATTAAATTGTAAGTAAAAAGTCTATTTCATTCTAATAGAAAATCGAAGAAAAGTCAAATTTCATATGTCATCTTTCGTTGTTTTTTTCATTTTTAAATACATTTGCAAATTAAAGCCTTTTATGCTACTATATTTAGAACTTTAAGGGGGATTTTTATGCTAGAAAAAGAAAATATAAAAAAACTAGTTCTTGATATGTCTGAAGATATTAATGATAATAGAAAAAAAATAAAAGAAGTTTTTGGGAATTTAAACTATCAAGATAATACGAATCAGACTTTATTACATATTTTTGTGGATGATAAATATGATGAGCAGAATTGTTTTTTAGCTATTCAAACCTTATTACAAAGTGGTGTAAATCCGAATGCAAAAGATAAATGGAATTATATTTTCATTCAAACAGCTTTGTATACTGGTTATAGTGAAGAATTTATCCTTGCTATTATAACAGAAGCTTGTAAATATGGTTTAAACGTGAATCATGTGGATAATGATTCAGATACAATTATGCATACAGCAATCTATAGTGATGACTATTTAGGAGAAATAAACAACATATATGAACTATTAGTTGCAAATGGGTTTGATTCTAGTAAGAGGGATCATAAAAGAAACAATTTAATCGATGCTTTACTTGATACAGAAGAAACCGAAAAACGATATACGACAGAACAAATTGAAAGTTTCAAAAAATTATATTTAGAAAAAGTACCCAAGAGTACAGAACCAAAAAAATCTGCAACAAGACAAATGAATTCCAAAGAGTATAGAAGCTTTGACAAATTATCTGCTGAAGAAATAGCAGAATTGGAAAAATGCGGTAAAATCTTGAATAAGAAAGCTTATTTTTCTTCACCTGCTGTTGGTCGAGAAAAAGAAGTAAAGAATTTACAGATAACTTTAGCGCAAGAAAAAAAGAGTGCTTTGATTGTTGGAGAATCGGGTGTTGGGAAAACAGCTGTGGTGGATGAACTTGTTTATCGAATCCAAAATGGATTAGTTCCTGATTTTCTTTTAAATCGAATTATTTATGAAGTGACTCCTAATGATGTGGTGGCTGGTTGTAGATATGTAGGGGAATTTGAAGAAAGCATGAATATGGTCTTGGAAATATGTGAAAAATATAATGTTATTTTATTTATTGACGAAATCCATGACATTTATGGTACAGGGTCATCTACTAAAAAGGATGTTGATATGGCTTCCATTTTAAAGCGACATTTAGAGCGTACGAATTTAAAAATGATTGGAACGACTACAGAGGAAGAATATAAAGAGTATTTTTCAAAAGATGCCCTAAAAAGAAGATTTGAAAAAGTTGTAGTAAAAGAACCAACGCCTGAAGTTTTAATACAAATATTAAATAAAGTGATGGATGACTATTGTCTTAAAAAGGGTATTTGGTTTAGAGATGAGCAAATGAAGGAACAAATTATTAGTATTATTATGGAATTAACTAAAACAAATCATCGAGTTCATGATGATATCGTTAATAATCCAGATATATCTATCGCTATCATTGATAAAGCTTTTGCAATTGCTACTTTTTATAATAGTGAGTATATTGAACCTAATCATTTTATGGAAAGTTTAGAAGATATAGATAGATTATCCGGTTGGTCAAAAGAAAGAGCTATTCCTAAACTAAAAAGTTTAAATGAGGAAGAAAGACCAGAAAAAAGAACAAAAATCATTGATTTTACTACAAGAAAATAAATAGAGAGGGGATGATTAGTTATGCCTGATATGACAATAGAAGAAATGAAAACATTTTTTAAGGAATTAATGAAAGGTGCAAAGCCACTTAGCTTAATGGTTAGCAGAGCAACAGAAGAACAAGCATTGTTAGAATCGGAAGAATATTTTAAGGGCAAAATAGATGATATATCGACTTTGCTTCCTCTATCGGTTTATTATATTCTTCGTAAATTACCTAAAGAGGAACATATTTTATTTATACAGAAGAATATCCAGTATGTAAAAGAACATATGGATGACATATTTTTAGTTAACATGGAAGCTCCTAAAGAATTAGCATATTATTTTTCTTATGAGACACTGGTTTCTATTTATGAACTAGATACAGAATTATTTGAAAAAATCATTGAAGGACAAGTTGAAAATATTTTTCAGGGTTTCTCACAAGAAAATTATTTTTCTTATTTCGAAAAGTTTAAGTCCTATATTGTAAAAATGAAAGCAAATAGATTATTTCATATTTTAGCTAAACATAATAGATTTTTATTGGATATTCTAGATATAAAGCAATTAAAAAATACTATAGAATTACAAGCAAAATGTAATGAAGAATTTATTGCTTATTTCATTGAAAATTATAGCGAAAAAATCAATCGTTTTACACCTAGAGAATTACTTACTTTTATTTCTTATATTAAAAATATAGATGCATATAAGAAATATGTTTTGGAAAATAGAAAGAAATTGGAGATTGCACTTAAAAATATAAAAGAAGAGGATTTAGATGAATATTTATGTGAATATTTTGATTCCCAACAACAAGAAGTTTTATTTTCCAATTTTTTAGAACAAATAGCAAAAAAGCATGATATCCGAAAAATAATTTCAAATATTTCTTCGCAAGTTATTTTTGAGATGTATAAAAGCAATAAAGAAATATTTGCAAAGATGACTTTAGACGATTGGATAAAACTTTGTGGGAAAAAGCATGAGTTCAATCAAGAATATCAAAATATTTTAGATGATTATAAAGTGGATAACATGACAGAGTTATTTGATGTAGAATTTTACACTAGTGTGTGGGATTATCATGATTCAGCAGCACTTCAATATATTGAAAGCAAGTATCGTAATTGTTTGGATGGAAATAAATTAACGCCAATTGAACAGATTTCTTCTATATTTTCAGAAGAGTATATGAATAATTTAGAGTATCTAAAAAAACACTTGGAAAATCAATCAATTACAAAAAATAGTAAAATATATGAAGAAAATTTAGCCGAATTGATTATGTATCTAAAAAGCCATAATATTGTCCTTACTTTTGATAATACAAATTTTAATGAAGTGAATAAATTTTTTCACCAAATAATAAAGGGATTGTCTCTTAGCACTTTATTTGAAATCAAAACAATAGAAGATATAGCCATTATAAATAGATTAGGCAAAAAAGAATTTAAAATGTCTGATTTTACTGTAGAGCAAATTGAAAAATATAATGTAAAACAACATAGAAAATTATGTGAATCTTTTGAAGACAATAAATATTATAAAGCACAATATAAAAATTTGGTTTTAAAATTGTTACTTTTAGTGGGATTTAATAATACAAAAAGAATTTTAGAGATAGATAGTGATATTTCTACATTAGAACATTTGGTAGGTAATGTTGATGTGAAACATGTTACATTTGATGCATCCAATAATCCCATTTTAAATCATAAAATATTAAATTTATTATTTAAGAATGAAGAACGATTAAAAACATTTTTATCTAATAAAAAGGATGATGTATATACATATTTCCCTAGAATTTTTAACGAGTGGGAATTAATAAAGCTAAATGGTAAAGACGAATCATTAAAAATGATTATTGATTTTTTAAAAACAGATGACATCACTTTACCACCGAATTATTATCGATTAGATGGTTTATTTAAGTATATTGGGTGTGCAAACAATACGGTAGAGGAAACTTTAAAACTTCATGATGAAATGTTAAAAAGAACAGAATCAACAATTCCTAAAATAAGTGGACAAGTGGGAGAATATACGTATGAAATTATAGGACTTCATGATATGGAAGGTCTGACTGTTGGAAATAAAACAAATTGTTGTTTTACGGTATTAGGTAATGGTTATTCTTGTTTAAAACATGCAACAATGTCTAAAAATGGAAGAGTTTTGGCGGTTAAGAAAAATGGAGAATTGCTAGCTCATAGTTGGGTTTGGAGAAATGGGAATTTATTATGTATTGATAATATTGAAATTTCTAAATCTATTCATCAGGTAACATTTTTAGAAGTATATATTGATTTAGCTAATAAAATGATAGAAAAATCTTTTGAAACGGAAGGAATAAAAGAGTGTATTAAAAATGTGACTATAGGATATACAAATTTTGATAAAACAATAGTTGGCATCCAAAATTATCCATGTTATGTATTTGAAAAATGTGACTTATCAGAAAAAGATTTTGGGAAACAAATTGGAAATAATCGAAGAATGATGAAGGAATTACCACACCCTATTGAGAATGTAGGCTACTCTGATGCTACAAATGTTCAGTATTTAATACAAGGGACAGGTAACTTTGAATTATATCAAAGTAATTATTTATATAGGGAAGAAAGAGAAGAAACTTTAAGTTATGACTCTCATAGTTATTATAGTGAGGAGTATATCAACAAAATGAATGCTATCGTAAATGCACTTAGATATATTCGATTCACTCAAGAAGGACATGTTAATTCATATAAACCAATTGATGTTAGAAGTTATCAAACAGTAATCTGTAATAGCGATTGGTATCTTCTAGTTGCTTTTGATAGAGAACCAGAATCATTTATCAATTCAACAGATAAAAGAGCCTTCGAAGAATTAGAATCTACGCAAGGAGAAATCAATAAAAGAGATTTAAAAATAGCGATTTAGATGTTTTACAAGCAAATAAAAATATGCTATACTTAGCAAAACAAAGGGTGATTGAATGAAAAAAATAGAACAAAGTTTTCAAAAAATAATATTTACCGAAATGGTATTTTCTGTGGTATATGCAATTATTGGACTAATCATTTTTTTGAAGAGTGAAATGACAAATACGACTGTAGGATTAATCATTGGAACTTTTTTCTTTATCGCTGGATGTATTGCCATATTCTCATTTATAGATAAAAATAAAATTAAACTGTTCCGATTTAATATTGTATTTGGAATTCTAAGTATACTTTTAAGTATATTCATTATGTTTAATCCATTAGCCATTATTGATATTTTAAATATTTCTTTAGGAATATGGCTTGTTGTCGGAGGAATTCATAAAATAGTTTATTTTATGTTCTTGAAAAAAGTTGGCGAAGAAAGCAATAAAATCTTTTTCGTATCCTCTTTGCTATTCATATTCTTAGGAATCTTAATTATTTTAAACCCATTCAGAAGTATGATTATTACAAAAACAGTAGGAATATTTATTATTCTTTATAATATATTAAATCTAAATGACTTAGTTTTATTAAAAAGAAGAGGAAATAAATTCTTAAAATTATTCAAGTAAACAGGTTATCAACATAACTTGTTTTTTAATTGCTATTTTTTTTCGTTTTGGTTATACTATAAATAGAATAAGAAGGTGTAACTAAAATGGCGAAAATAAAAGATATCATAGCGAGAGAAATTTTAGATTCAAGAGGAAATCCCACGATTGAAGTAGATATGATTTTAGATAATTCGTTAAAAGTTACCACCTCTGTACCAAGTGGTGCTTCGACTGGAAGTAGAGAAGCACTAGAATTAAGAGATAATGATACGAATCGATTTCATGGAAAGGGAGTTCTTGCTGCTGTCATCAATGTCAATGAAATTATAAAACCACAATTAATTGGAAAAGAATTAAATCAAGCCGAAATAGATCAGTTGCTGATTGGGCTTGATGGGACACCAAATAAAAGCAATTTAGGAGCAAATGCTATCCTTGCTGTTTCTTTAGCTAGTGTAAAAGCCACTGCTTTAAATGAAAATAAAGAATTGTATGAATACATATCAACTGGAAAAGTAACATTCCCTATCCCAATGATTAACATTATCAACGGGGGCGCCCATGCCGATAATAGCTTAGATATTCAAGAATTTATGATTGTTCCCGTTGTAAAAGGATTCAAAGAAAAAATAAGGTGTGCATCCGAAATATTTCATACGTTAAAAAAAATATTAAAAGAACAAAATTTAAGTACCGCTGTTGGAGATGAAGGAGGATTTGCTCCAGATTTTGCTTATAATAGTTTAGCTCTAGATTTTATTATGAAAGCAATTAAGGAAAGCAATTATACTCCAGGAGTGGATGTTTATATTGCTCTAGATGTTGCAGCTAGTGAAATCTATAATAAAGAAACAAGAATGTATCGTTTAGATAACAAAGAAATTCCAAAAGAGGAATTGACAAAATATTATTTAGCTTTAATCAAAAAATATCCCATTATAAGTATTGAAGATCCTTATTATGAAGATGATTTTACAAGTCTTGCAGAATTAACAAAATTAGTTGGAGATAAGGTTATGATCGTTGGAGATGATTACTTTGTTACCAATGCAAAATATTTAGAAGCGGCAGCACAAAATCAAAGTGGCAATGCGATTATAATAAAAGCAAATCAAGTAGGAACAATTTCCGAAACGATTCAAACAATTACCTTAGCTAAAAAAAATAACTATAAAACAATCATTTCTCATCGTAGCGCAGAAACCACAGATACATTTATTGCTGATTTTGCTGTTGGATTAAATATTCCTTTTATTAAAACTGGATCCGTTTCACGAGGAGAAAGAATTGCAAAATACAATCGTTTAATACAAATTGAAGAAGAATTAAAAAGAAAAACTCGAGTTTAGTAACATGGTTTACTAAATTTTTTTTTTGAAAAAAAGGAAATGTCGAATTTTGAGTGTATATATAAAATAGAAGGGAGGTTTATTTTCATGAAATATTTATCTTACAGTGAGTTAGAAAAAATTTCTGGAGGTTGTGGAATTCTAGTTGGAAATTTTTTACGTGTACTGAAAACATTAGCTAAATATATAAGAGTTATCTAGTGAATAGCAAAAATTGTTTTTCTTCTTTAACTTGTGTTATAATAGGATACAGGTGATGGAAATGAAAAGAAGAAAACAAGAAAAATATGAAACCGAAGAACAAGCAGAAATAAAAAAATTTATTATTGTTTTATTAGGTTTAGTGATAATCATCGTTGGTATTTATTTCTTTACAAGAGCATTTGTAACAAAAGATTTATTTAATAAAGGAGAAGATGTTACGTATACAGAAGGAACAATTAATTATGATACAGTTATTGTGGGGAACATGCTTTCAAGACCTTATACAGAATATTATGTAATGGCTTTTGATTCAGAAAGTACACAAGCAAATTATTATAATACAGTTGTTTCTAAATATACAAAAGAAGAAAAAGCTTCAAAAGTTTATTATTTAGATTTAAATAATGAGTTAAATAAACCATATGTAGCAACGGATGAGAATCGTAGTACTTCTTATAAATCTCTTGATGAGTTAAAATTTGGTGAACTTACTTTAATAAAAGTAAAAAATGAGAAAGTAACAAAATTTATTACCAACATAGAGGATATAAAGAAAGAATTTGGTATCTAATATTTAATGAATTGCTTAAAAGGCTCGAGTTCGAGTCTTTTTTTCTGCTTTAATATCTAAAAAAAATATGTTACTATTATTTATAGTAGAGGTGATAAAATGAATAATAATCAAAACTCTAATCGTGGATTTAATTTAAAAGAAGTAGTAATTATTATTGTTATCACGGCTCTAATCACTAGTATTACAACAGGAGTAAGTGTTTATAATCAAAACAAATTAACTAAAAATTTAACTTATCAAGATTTAAGCAAAGATAAAGCTTTAAAAGAATTTTTAGATGTATATGCTTCTTTAATTGATGAATATTATGAAAATGTCGATAAAACTGCTATGCTTGAAAGTGCAATCAGCGCAATGTTTAATTACCTAGGAGAAGATTATTCAACATATATGAGTAAAGAAGAAACCGATTCTTTAGCAGAAAAATTAATGGGAGAATATAAAGGAATTGGTATTACAATTAATAAAGAGAATACAATTGTAGATATTTTTGAAGGAAGTCCCGCTGAAGAGGCAGGTTTACTTTCTGAAGATACTATAATTGCTGTAAATGATATCTCTATTTCTAAATCGACTGAAATTACGGAAATTATTGGAAATGCAAATATTGGAGATAAGATAAAGTTAACAGTAAGACGAGAAGAAGAACAACTAACTTTTGAGGTGGTAACAAAAAAATTATATATTCCTGCCATAGCTTATGAACTTCGAGAGGATAAGATAGGCTATTTAAAAATAACAACCTTTTCGAATACTTTGAAAGAACAAGTGAATACAGCATTACATACGATGGAAAGTGAAGGAATGAACTCTTTAATTATTGACTTACGAGATAATACAGGAGGATATTTGTCTGCTGCGAAAGAAATAGCTAGTATGTTCTTAGAAAAGGGAAAAACAATTTATTCCTTAGAAGAAAAAAACAATACGAAATCTTATAAAGATGAATCAGAAGAACATCGCAGTTATAAAATTGTCGTCTTATTTAATGAAGGAAGTGCTTCTGCATCAGAAGTATTAATCGCAGCATTACAAGAAAGTTATGGAGCCATAACCGTTGGAACAAAAAGTTATGGAAAAGGAAAAGTGCAACAAACGTATTCTTTAGAAGATGGTAGTATGGCAAAATATACAACAGCAAGATGGTTAACTCCAAATGGGAATTGTATTGATGAAGAAGGAATTACTCCAGAACATATAGTTATAAATGATTCTTCCAACACAGAAGTAGATGAACAATTAGAAAAAGCGATTGAACTAGCAAGGTAGGAAACAGATAATGACGAATAAAGAAATTCTAAATAAAATAAAAAATTTAAGTGTACAAGAACGAAGAAATTTATCTTATGAAGAGCTAGTAAATATAATGAATCAACTTTCCCCTGATGAAATTATTGAGTTAAGCAATATAATTGGCTATCCAGTATTTACAAGACTTTGTATGGCAGATTTAAAACATAAATTTGTTTTATTGCAAGATGGTGCAGCTGCAATAATAGTAAATAAAGAAGGAAAAATATTATTACAAAGTAGAGCGGATAGAGACAAATGGGGCTTGCCTGGTGGTTGCCAAGAATTAGGAGAAAGATTTCAAGATACTGTGATTAGAGAAGTCAAAGAAGAAACGAATCTAGATGTGCAAGAACAGGATTTAGAACTAATTGATATCGTATCTGGTTCATCCAGAAGAAATGACTATCCGAATGGAGATGTGGTAATAAATAATACGGCGTTCTATTGTATTAAAAACTACTCTGGAGAATTAAAGTGGGATACAGAATCCAAAGAAATGAAGTTTTTTGATTTAGACCAATTACCTAAAAATCAAAATGATGCAGATTTAATTGAAATTTATAAAAAATGGATTCATAAGAATTAATATTTTGTTAACTAAATTGTAAAAGAACAAATTATCTGTTTTGATGATTTGTTTTTTTCTTTATAATATTGTATAATAC
Organism: uncultured Muribaculaceae bacterium; assembly: GCA_964430695.1. Classification (GTDB taxonomy): domain Bacteria; phylum Bacillota_I; class Bacilli_A; order RF39; family UBA660; genus MGBC108787. The sequence continues at coordinate 31,802 of CAYSFO010000010.1, forward strand.
ATTTCGAAAGAGAGAGAATTATGGACAATATAAAAGTAGGAGATAATCTTACTATACATTGTTATAAACATAATGGTATTCTTCATCGAGTTTGTGAGGAAGCAACAGTTTTAGAAATAACAGAAGACACTCTAGTATGTGCAAATGATAAAACAGAAATAACAGAAAATGACGGACGAAGTTATAAGACAAACGAAAAAGCAATATTAATTTTCTATAAAAAAAGATGGTTTAATGTAATTGCTCAATTAAAACAACAAGGACTATTTTATTATTGTAATATTGCCTCCCCTTTTATCATAGACAATAATATTATTAAATATATTGACTATGATTTAGACTTAAGGGTATTTCCAGATGGAGGATTTCGCATCTTAGATAGGAATGAATATAAATACCATAAACGTATAATGAAATATAGTAATGATTTGGATAAGATAATAAAAAATGAATTACAAGCTTTAATCACTTTAAAAAAAGAAGAAAAAGACCCATTTAATAAGGATTTGATTAATAAATATTATCAAAATTACGTAAATTTGAAAAAAAATGCAAAAGAATAGCATTTTTTTATTGCTTTTACATAGAATGTAGAGTAAAATGTAAAACATGTTGAAGTGATAATCAACATAAAAATATACCAAAATGATTACATTTTACAGTCTAAAAAAAAGATAATTGTAAATTGTCGAAAAAAGTTGTAAAAAAGTGTTGACACCTAAAAAAAGTTTTGGTATATTACTAATGCGCGAGTGAAAAAGGCGCAAGAAAATGATCTTTGAAAACTAAGTAAAAAAGTCAATTTTGAGTAGCTTAGGAAAAACGAAAATAACATAAGATTTTAATAAATCTTTTTTATTGAGAGTTTGATCCTGGCTCAGGATGAACGCTGGCGGCATGCCTAAGACATGCAAGTCGAACGAGGTGGCCCATTGAAGTTTGCGTGCTTGCACAAAGATGGATTTGGATTTTCCACCTAGTGGCAAACGGGTGAGTAACACGTGGGTTACCTGCCCTTAAGTTGGGGATAACAGTTGGAAACGATTGCTAATACCGAATGTGCTCTACGGAGTAAAGAAGCCCTTAAAGCTTCGCTTAAGGATGGGCCTGCGGCGCATTAGCTAGTTGGTGGGGTAATGGCCTACCAAGGCAACGATGCGTAGCCGAACTGAGAGGTTGATCGGCCACACTGGGACTGAGACACGGC
>CAYSFO010000011.1:0-32574 GCA_964430695.1 uncultured Muribaculaceae bacterium
ACGCATACCGGAGCCACAATCCGGCGTGTTAACCACTTCACCAATTCCGCCATGAGCATTATTAGAATAACAAATAATTGAATAAAATGCAAGCGTATATTATAATGTATGTAGGATGTGTTGTTATGCTTACATTAAATATTTTTGAAACAATTGTTAATGAATTAATTAATTTTCTAAAAGATATAAAAAGTTTATTCATTGAAACTTTTTCTGGAATTCATCAATTTTTAAATCGTTTTATGTCAGATGATATAATTACTATGCTCGGTATTGCCCTTGCTGCATTTATTGCTATTTTAATATTTCGAGCTGTTATTAATAAAAGATAAAAAGAATAGTTGTGCATAAAACTATTCTTTTTCTATGTATTCATTTAAAGGTTTTACACGATAGATAAGATCTGGCATTTCACTTGTGGAAACAAAACCACTACGCGCATTTATAACATCCGGAATACGATTTACAATATCAGCACAAGTAAGTTCTACTGTACACGGTTTGTTGATAACCATTGTTGTATGAGGTTCTCCTTCTATTGTCCATTCATTTACATCAAATTCTTCTTCACTGTAAATTTTTCCTATACACTCGGCTTCAATTGTAATTCCTTCTTCTGTAGTTGCAGTAACAACTGCACTCATTCCCGTAGCGTCTCCTTGTTTTACTGTCATATCTAATGTACTTGAATAAATATCTTCTTCATGGGTCTTAGGAATACATTTTTGATTTATGCTTGTTAAATGCAAACCTAATTTATCAACAAGCCATCCTGCTACATTCCACATATAGCTTGGAGCAAATTCACGATTATTGATAAGTTTTTCTCTTTCTTCTTTTGTTATATTATCTAAACTTGCAATTTCTTTTTCAAAATCTTCTAAAGATAATCCTGCCCCATGGGCTTTTGCAAGAGCAATTCCATAATCTTCTACATTATAAGAACTACTGCCTTTAATTTTCGTAATTGTATGTGTTGAAGAAGCAAGTCCACTAATTAATCCTCCCCAAAAAATATCTTGGTATCCACATCCTGTAATGGTTACATTTCCAGCTTTAGCTAAACTATCCAATTCATGAAATAATTTAGGGTTTGAATTACTTGCAAAAAATGCTTCTTCGCATGTTGTGATTACATTTACATGACAAGTGGCACAAGTACGCAAAACATCCTCCAAATCATTTAATAAACTCATGGTGGTTACAATAGCGATATCGGGTTTTATTTCATTTAATCTAGAATTTAATGTTGCTATGTCTTCTACGACAACTTTTTTATTTTCCGTTTCCATAATACTACCAATATCTGTACCAAACTTTTCTTCTGAAATATCAAAAGCTGCTACAATTTCTCCCCCTTTTTCATAAACATAGCGCATGGTATATTTGCTCATCTTTCCACATCCTATTTGAGCAACTCTAACTTTTCTTTCCATCTTTTTATCCCTCTTTCTATTCCTATATATCTATATTCTTTATTAAATCGGTGTAATAAATAATCTCTTTGTTTAATTGTTTAGCAAATTCTATTTCACTTTGCGTACTACTTCCTATATAATTATCTACATTTACTACTAAAATAGCATCTGACAATTTAATCTTTTCTTTATGCATTTTCCCAAGCATTTCCAACTCTTCTTTTGTATATACATCTTTATCTATATTTGTTGGAAATATAGGAGTAATTATACAATCGCCCATTAATCCCATTTTCAATGCAATTTCCAGCATTTCCTCTTTAAACTTTAAACTTCCACAAACGGTTATGATTTTCATCCTATATCCTCTAAATCTACATTTTCTTCTTTAATCAAATCAGCAAAGATTTCTTTAAATCGAGCAATTTCTTTTACTTTTGCATCTTCATATATATTTTTGGCATTACATACTGCTTTGTAAAAATGTTTTATTTTTACTTCACTTTCATTATCAAATAAAGCATAAGTAAAAGCATTAGCTAAAATAGTTAAACAAATATCTGGATATCTTGCGGCCACTTCATATACTCTTTTGTATTCATCCGTCATTTCAACAATGAAACTCATAATTTTTTGTTTAATAAAATCGGTATAATTTAATTTAACTCCTATTTGATGTTCTAATTTTGGATAAGTACCCATTAATATTTTTACAGTGGTTGGTTTATCACTTTCAATAACATCCACTTTTTGAAATCTTCTAAGGAATGCTCGGTCTCTTAAAATATATTGTTCATATTCTTCTGTAGTGGTAGCACCAATCATTTTTATGGCTCCACGGTCAAGTCCTGACTTTAACATATTGGCAAAATCAATTCCACCATTTTCGCTGGTATTTTTATTTACTAATACATGGGTTTCATCTATAAATAAAATAGTTTTTTCACGTCCATCTAATTCTTTTACTAATAAGTCTATACGATTTTCTAAGTTACCTTCACTAACACTTGAGCCAAGTAAACTGGTAATATTTATCTTAATAAGCTCCCAACCTTGTAAAGCAATAGGAACTAAATTTCTTTGAATACGATAGGCAAGGCCCTCTACAATTGCTGTTTTACCTATACCTGGTTTACCAACCAAAAGAGCACTTTTTTCTGGAGTGAGTAATGTTAAAATACATTGTTTTATTTCCTCATCACGGGAAATGGCAGGATCTGTAATAAACTCCTTCTTCGTGAAATTTTCTCCATATCTATCTATCATACTTATTTTATCTGCATTCATAGTAGCCTCCTTCATTTATTGTATCATAAGAAAAAAAGAAGATACAAAAAATATTCTTCTTTTTTTAATCATTTACATTTCTGTATAATCAATGTAATGATAACAATGATTCGGTACGTTATATCCCTTTAAATAAAGTTCTTCACATATTTCTTTCATAGATTCCTCATCATACCTGTAATTATGATGAGAAAAATTAAAATCTATCATTGCATCATCATAATCGTAATCATAATCATAATAATGATAATAAGATGCCGAATTAGAGACTAATTTTTCTTTTGTTTCACTACTTACATAGATTTTTATCGTAACACCTTCAAAATCAGAAGCAATAATCCTTTTATGTTTTAGATTATCAATTAAATGATCAAAAAATTCTTTTGAATAAGTAAAAGATATATTTCGATATCCTGTATGTAAAACCGAAAAATTTCCACTACTGCCTATATAAGGATTCGCTTGTATTTTTAAATATGCATCATCGTAAGAATACTCTACCTTTATTTGATCTTTCATTTCTTCATCAATAATTACATGCCATTCATTATCAATATGCGGACTTAATACAAGGTTGTCCTTCATATCAAAAGTATACGTTTCTACCTTTTTATTTTCTGCTTCTTCATTATAAATAATGGTTGTATTTGCAAATTCAATAGCACTCACTCCAACTCCTATACCTAAAGTAACAAAACTAACTAAAGTAAGAATTAATAGAAGTCCCACTTTGCTTTTACGATTAAAAACAAAGTTAAATAAAAATATAAAAGCGATAATTCCTAAAATAAACAAAGATAACAAGATAAGATAAATTCCAAAATAGAAAACTTTTTTTATTATTAAATAAATAGAGATTCCAAATACTGTTGCCATTCCTACAACATAGAAAATAACTCCCACTAGAATAAAGAATGCAATAATTCGGACAAATAACATACACAAATCAGCAAGATTATCAATAATTCCAGATCTACGTTCATGTATACGTTCTCTTATTTCTCTATTCCTATTTTTCTTTTCTTCATCACTTTTTTCTTTTTTACTTTTTTTATTTTCAACTGGCTCCTCTACTACCTTTTCTTCACTATAACGATTGAAATCATTTAAATATCGATTTTCAAAAATTTTTATAAATAAAAGTATAGCAAAGATTAAGTAAGCAAATTCTAAGATAAAGTTCCAAATACGAATAGGAATACTATAAACACCTACTCCTAAAGAGACAAATACTCCTCTACCCATATTTTCAATAATTTCAAAAGGCAATTTACAAATGGCAATAATTAAAAGAATAAATATAAGTTCAAATACAAATCGTAAAATATCATTGAAACTCTTATGGGTAAATATATCAATAATACGTTCAAAAATGTTTAATACTTCATCTGCTAAATTATTAAATGTATCATGCGATTTTTCTTCTGGATTCTTTATTTTATAAGCACTTAATAATTCTCTTGCCAATTCATCTACATTTCCCATCGATTTTACTGCTTCTTTTTCAGTAGAGCCTTGTGCTATTTTTTCTTCAATATACCCATCATACTCACTAATAATATCCTCAATTTCACTTTCTTCTAAAATGGATAGTTTTTTTCGTAAACTTTCTAAAAATTTTTCTTTGTTCATTTTATTTCACTCCCTTTGATAAATTTATTTACACTATTTGCAAATTTCTCCCATTCCTTTTTCTGTTCTTTACATCTTTTCTTTCCTAAAGCCGTAATATGATAATACTTTCTCGTAGGTCCCTCCGTTGATTCCTCTAAATATGTTTCAAAGTAGCCTTCATTTGTAAGCCGTTTTAAGATTGGATAGATAGTTCCTTCATTTACATCGACAATTTTACTTACCGCTTCTACAAGTTCATAACCATACATATCTTTTTTTTCAACAATCAAGAGTACTAACAATTCTAAGACCCCTTTTTTAAATTGGGTATTTATAGTGAATCACCTCTCTTGCATTCATATTACATCAACTACTATGTATTGTCAAGTACTAAACAAAAACTAATATCAGAAATAAAAAATAGAAGCTTTTCTATTTGCTTCTATTATTCCGTTCTTAAAGCAATGACTGGATCTTTTTTACTAGCAATTCTAGCTGGTAATGCTCCACCGATTAAAGTTAATATTAAACTAATAATAATTAAAATAATGGCATGAATCGGATTTAAAACGGCAACATTTTTTAAATCTGTCAAGTTATATAATATATGGTTAGCAGGAATTAATAACAATTCTGTAATTAGAATTCCTAGTATACCACTAGACATTCCAATAATAAATGTTTCGGCATTAAAAACACGAGAAATATCTTTTTTACGAGCTCCTAAACTTCTTAGTATTCCAATTTCTTTTGTTCTTTCTAAAACAGAAATATACATAATAATACCTATCATGATAGAAGATACAATTAAGCTAATAGCACTAAATGCGATTAAAACGATTGTAATGGCATCCATAATACTTCCTGATAAAGAAGAAATAATTTCTGCTTCATCTGTATACACAATTTGATTGTCTACATCTTTGCCTTCATTATAAGCATCTAAATATTTTAGTAATTCTTCTTTGGCATTAAAATCTCTTGGGTATACTTGAATCACATATGGTACGGCTTCATCCCCTAAATAAGCAAGAATTTGCTTCCTCATTTCTGCCCCTTCTTCTGTTGTTAAATCAAAAGTTTCACCAGTCATTAAGTTATAAGAAGCATTTCTTTGATCTTGGACAATGCCAGAATCTTTATTTTTTGAAATAACATAATCTAATAATTTTTCCGTATACGTTAAAGCAGAAGATTGCACAAAAGAAGGAAAATCTTCTTTCAAACGAACAATTCCTACTACTTTCAAAGTTAGTGTATTCTTTGATTCGTATAAAGCATTTAAATCAGAATTTATTGTATAATAATTTTTAACTTTTTCATAATAATCATCATTTAGCACTAGCTTCATTTCGCTGTTTAGGATATCTTCAAAAGAAATGTTTTCTCTTGTAATATCAAGCCCTAAAGCCTTTAAAATATCTTCACTTACATAATTTTTACTATCTACAATTAAAACCAGTTCCTCTTTTTCAACGGCTTCTTTACCTGCAAGAATATCATATTTTTCTTCTATTACACTTTTAGAGGCATTATCTAATGTCTTTGGAATACTTCCCATCGTATTAGCAATATCTAACATTTTTACTGTGCCATCTATTTTATTAATTAAATTAAGACCTGTATAACGATAATAAGAAATACCACTCACAATGTTCGTATCTGCCTTTTCAATATAATCGATAAAATCTTCTGTAATGTTATTTTTATGAGTATAAGTATCTACCATCGTTGCCTGCGGAATAATATAAGAAAAGTCTGGATAATCTTCTTCCGTCGTTTTCACAGTGTTATGCATTTCTTCCATTGTTTCTTCATCTAAATTCATTGCTTGCTCACTAATAATAATGGGCATAGAAGATAATGTATTTCTTTCAAATATATCAATTTGTTTATCGAATCCATTGGATAAAGATAAAATACTGGCTATTCCAATAATCCCTATACTAGACGCAAAAGCTGTCAATATCGTACGTCCTTTTTTCGTTTTTATATTATTTAAGCTTAAATTTAAAGCAGAAAGAAATTTCATAGAAGTACGTTTAATTTTATATTCTTTTTCCTCTTTTTCTTGTTCTTGAATTGGATTGGAATCCTTTAATATTTCTCCATCACGCATTTCGATAACTCGACTGGCATAATTTTGTGCAAGTTCAGGATTATGTGTGACCATAATAACTAATTTATCTTTCGCAATTTCTTTAATTAGTTCCATAATTTGAACACTTGTCTTTGTATCCAATGCCCCTGTAGGTTCATCTGCTAAGATGATATCTGGATCATTTGCTAAAGCTCTTGCTATAGCTACTCTTTGCATTTGCCCACCAGACAGCTGATTTGGTTTTTTATGTAAATGATCTTTTAAACCCACACGTTCCAAAACTTGACGCGCTTTTGCTCTTCTTTTTTTAGCAGAAACACCACTTAAAGTCATACCCATTTCTACGTTAGCTAAAATACTAATGTGACTAATCAGGTTATAACTTTGAAAAATAAAACCAATGCAATTGTTACGATAAGCATCCCAATGCTGGTCTTTAAACTTTTTAGTGGATTGATTGTTAATAATTAAATCCCCGCTATCATAACGGTCTAATCCTCCAATTATATTTAAAAGCGTTGTTTTTCCACTTCCACTAGGTCCAAGAATGGCTACAAACTCATTTTTACGAAATTTCAAATCAACATTTTTTAGTGCTACTTGGGTAAAATCCCCCGTTGTATAACTTTTCTTAATTTTTTGTAATTCTAACATTTTTTATCTCCTTTTTTATTTATTTAAATATATCTATTTCACTCAATATTTTCTAGTAATTCAAAGCGATATTTCTGAGTAATTTCAGGATATTTTTCATGATCAACTTCCTCAAAGAAATCCTTTTTATTTCTAAACCAAATTTGTCCTTTTGGATATCCTTGAGACTCTTCTAATTCTTCAATTGCAATCATTTCTTCTTTCGTTTCTGAATTAAGTCCCATGCAAATTACTTTTACTAATTTTCCTTTAAAATGCTTATAAATACCATTTATTTTAATTTCTTCCATAATATAATTCTATTCTCTCCTTTTTTCATATTTAGCAATTCATTTTATGCAAATCGCCTTTAATTATATACTTTTTTTCTAAATTTGCAAAGTTTTATTTTATTCCTTATGTACAATACTATCCTTAAAATTAGTCTCAATTTCTGTTTTGGCAACAGCTATTACTTTTCCTGCTGCATTTGCATCTTGTTTCAATTTTTCCATTCCTTGACTATTATTTTTCTTATGAAGTTCAATTGCTGTCGTTTCTCCAAGATTAGTAAGTGCAAGTTCGATATTGTTCATAGAATCACGCAAATTGCTATTTACACTTAAACCTTTTTCTTTTTTATATTTCTGAGCATCAAACCCAAATCCAGATTTATATATTTCATTCGTAAGAATCGCATAGTCTAAATCTTCTTGTACTCCTCTATTTTGCCATTCATTAATTAATTCACTTCGTGTTATTATTCCCTTCTCTCTTTGTGCTATCCATTCTTTGCTATATCCTTTTCTTTCATAAATCACCCGCATTCTATCTATTACTATTTCAGGATTATTAATCTCTTCAATCCGTTCACTACCGACTCGGGCAAGCCATCTTTTAAAAGGTTCTGCTTTTGGACTTGGAATCGACTGAATAATACGTAGAATCCCTTCTGTATCTGCACAATCTGTATTATATCTTTTTCCATCTATAGATAACATTTTCACTTGTCGACAAATTGTCGACAACTCAATTTTTTCTTCTTCACTTGCTCTCTGTTTTAATCTATACCAATAATCTCTTGGTTTGTTACTATCTGTCAGTGCAAAAATAACATCAACAACACTAAAGTACCACTTGTTATCTTGCCAGATTTTACGTATTTCTTTTTCCTCAAATAAAGCCAATTTATTATTATTCAATTTTTATCACCTATTATATATATACAACGTAAATTGGTTATTTCCTTTTTTTTAAATAAATTTTTTGCAAAAATCACAATATTTTTTATTATAAGAAAAAAACTTCGAAGTTTACACAACGAAGTTTTTCAATTCATAATGGCGCCCGATGTAGGGAGTATTCTTATAGTTTTCAATTATTTTTTTAACTTTAAAATCCTCTTTTTTTTGCCTATTTATTTGCATTTTTGTTTAATTTGATTTAAAGCAATATTTTAAAATTTGAAATTTTAAGAGGTAAATGAGAGGTAAAATCAATTTTTTAACACTCTAAAAATCTTTAAATAAATCATTAATATTACAATTAAACAAAACCATAACTTTTAACACTAATTTTAAAGATATTGGCTTTGATTTATCAAAACTCTCTAGTCGTTTATAATACTCATGACTAATTCCAAGCAATTCAGCGATTGATTGCGTAGAGTAAGGATTCTTTTTATTATTTTCCTTATAATACGTATTATTTTCTTCATATAATTTCTTTCTTATTCTTTTCATATTGTTACAAATAGTTGCTTGATAAAATGATAAATTAAAATCTTTCATTTTTGCTTGTAATTCTTGAAAAGTCGCCTTTTCTTTCATATAGACACCTCATATTTAAATGTTCTCATAAAGAGGCAATTAAAAAAGTAATCTATTTTTACGAAAAAGTAATTTATTTTTACAGGCTATATGATAAAATAAAAATAACCCTAAAATAAAGAGTTATTATTTTTTGCTATCTACACGAACTTTAGGAATAAAATCACGATTCTTAAATAATTCTTCAGGTTCAATATTGAATACTCGGCAAAGTCTTTCAATATAATCAGTAGAAGCATTTCTTCTAGCATTTTCAATTTGAGATAAATAGCCTTTATCTGAATGCAACTTTTGGGCTAACTCATCTTGCGACCATTGATTCTTTTGGCGAAAATACACGATATTTTTACCCAATAAAATGCTAGTTCTATTTTCGGCTAATCGTTTTATTATTTTCATCACCTCATTATCAACAATCATTAATATTATGATAAAAAGAATTAAAAACAATGTAAATTAGACTATATAACAACAACTTTTTTATGTTAGGGCAAAAAATTTAAAAGAAAGGAGGAATTTCAAATAAAAGTAAAAGATAAATTGCAAGGAAAAGAATATCTTATTGATTTATTCCAAACATTAGATAGAAACTTACAATATGATAGAGAATTTTACGCTGTAGAAGAAATTGTAGATAAAATGTATCAATATGACAAAGAACAAGCAGTAGAATGGACAATTCACTTATTGAATAAATTTGCAGCAAAAGGTTTAGCAGATTTTAAAAATGGCTATGATTACGAATCAAATGTAAATTCTTTTATAGAAGAATTAATTATTATGTTATGTAACAATGTTTCTTATAAACAAATAATACATTTAATTCATGATAAAATCGTTCATGGTTACAATAGAATCTATATATGGAAATTTATTTTAAAAGGCGATAATTTTAATTCCTATTTTATGGATTATATTGAGAAAAAATTAAATAAAAATAATGATAAAGACTTTGAAGAATTAAAAACCTCTTTTGGTTATATAATGGACAATCAAAATCTTATCGAAGAAGATGCCATCGATCTAATTGATTTCCTTTGTGAAATTTTAGAAACCTTTGTAAATAAAGAATATATTAAAAATCAAAAACAATTAGATTTCTTTTATTCACTATTAGATTATATTCCTTGCCAACCAAATAACGCACTTTTAAAAAGTTATTTTATAGATTTTATTTAAGGAGAGCCTATGGAAATTTTAGTTAATTCAAATAACAAACTAGAAATTATTATGAGAGATAAGGATATTTTAAAAATATCTACTAAAAAAATAGGTGTTAAACACCAAATAAAATGTGTCAATGGTACTTTAAATTTTGACAATATATCTTATAAAGAAATAGAAAATTTGAAAAATGAAAAACAAGCTATAAAAGCAATGGATAAATATTTAAAGGAAAATGAAAAAGAAGAATTATAACAAATTTCTTCATTTATTCACTACTAATGACAGCATGACAGCAAATTTTGGGTGGGGTACACCCATTTTTTCGTGTCACTCCTGTCATTTTTAATCAACCAGGTCACTAACTTTAATATTGTAATAATTTGCTAATTGTTTTACAACATCATTATTAAATTTCCTTTTTCCATTTTCATACTTATTATAAGTAGATTTTGCTACACCTAAATAATTAGCAACATCTTCTTGTTTTTTATTATTTTTTAATCTTAAGTCCTTAACCCTTAATCGTACTTTACTTTGTATCTTTTTTTCTTCTTTATCAAAATATTCTTTCATAGCATTAGGATTATTTATATCAATAGCAATATATTTTTCCTTATCATTCAAAACAGCATTAGAGTAACTAAATAAGCGTCTTTTTTCCTCGACAGATAAATCAGGCATATCTTCAAAAAAATAATCAGATGATACTTTATAAAATTTTACTAAATCTTGTAAAACTTGCAAAGGAATTGTTCTTTTTCCTATTTCGTAATCTTTATAAGTATTTCGATTCACTCCCACTACTTGACATATTTCTCTTTGAGATAAACCAAATTGTTGTCTTAATTCCGCCATGTGCTTTCCTATAACAATATTTATTGTATCTTTTTTTTCCATAGGAAGCCTCCTCTTTTTTTTAAATTATATCATGCAATGGTGCAAAATGTCTATTTATTTGATTTTTTAAAAATAGTTTAAAAATGATTAAAATAAATTATTTTATAGTTGACAATTTACACCAAATAGATTATATTGTATACATCGGGTGCAAATTGGCACTTTTAAATTAGCGACAAAGTTTCCATTTTACACCTAATAGTTCTTTGACAATTATATAGAGTTGGAAGTCGCCGATATCTGCCGACTCGTTAAATAAGCACAAGGCAAGTATCCCTATTGGTACGGGAGTTGTGGATAATCTAAAATCCTCGTTACATATAAGGCTCAAAACTTTATATACATCCTAAAAGGGAGTTGTTGGTAACACTAAAACCATCAAAAAGCAAAAATAAGAAAGTGAGGTGATCAAATGAATGCAAAAGAAACTTTAAATTTAATTTCTAAACAATGGTGTAATCTTAATGACTTACAACAACTAACAGGTTTAGGAAGAAATAATGCTTTAAAACTAAAGAATGAAATTAAAATTGAATTAGAAAATAAAGGATATTCTCTACCTAACAAACTACTGCCTATGAATGAGGTTGTAAGTTATTTAAAAATAAATATAAGTTATTTACAAAAAATGGCTAAAGAAATATTGAACTAGAAAGGAGCAAAATAATTTGAAAACAATAAGTGAAATGAGAAAAAATTTTACAAAAAAAGATTCCATAGTTGATAACCTTATGAAATCTAATGGCTTATATTGTCTAGTAGCAAGACCAAAAGTTGGCAAGTCCTTATTCGCATTACAACTCGCTAACTCTATTGCTACAGGCAAACCTTTTCTAGGATATAGAACTTGCCCATCTCCCGTTTTATATATTAGCACGGAAATGAATTCTATGCAATTAATAGATAGAATTGACAAGATGGGATTAGATTTCAATGATAACAATTTCCTACTCATAGAACAAAATCCCAATGAAAGAAAACTTAACTTAATGGATTTACAATTACAATTTCAAACATTTTCTAGTGAATATAAAGGAAAATTTGTAATAATAGATATGTTTAGTGGAATTGATTTAAATAATGGTTATGATTTAAACAATTATCAAGATATGGGACAAGTTGTTATTCCAAAATTTAGAGAACTATGTAAAAAATACAATTTTACAATTCTTATTATCCATCACTTAAATAAAAGTAATACCTCTCTTGGTAGTACTGCTATTGATGGTTCAGTAGATGGAAAAATAACTCTAAAACAAGATTCCAATATTAAAAATAAAATACTTTTTAATTATGAAAGTAGAGATTATGAGGGATTAGAATTAGTCTTAAAACGAAACGATAATTTGTTGTTTGAACTATCGGAAATTGAATGTGAAGATTTAAATTACAATATATTAGCTTTTCTAAATTATGCAATTAAACAACAGGAATTTTCTTTTACGGCTTCGGAGATAACAAGTAAATTAAATTTACAAATTACTCCCTCTGCATTTGGAAAATTATTGAATAACAATATATTTAATTTAGAAAAAGAAGGACTTTATATTGAGCAAAAAAGAACATCTACTGAAAGAATATATACTGCGAAATACAAAGAGCCAAATTATGAAAATGAGTAATTTTCATAGTAAAAAATGAACGAGGCACGTTTTGTTTTTGTAAGAAAATGAAAGTGGCGATAGTGAATATTTTTACAATTATAAAAGGCACTACCCTTTTATAATTCACTTAAAAATAAGTGTCCATGTGACACTTATTTTTATCTTGTTTGAAACTTTTGCCTTTACGATAGTTTAGGCAATTGTGAAAAACAAGCAAAGGGGTTTTTAGGGAACTCCCTAAACTCACGATAATGGGCTATGCCCTAGTGAGATAGGTCATAAATGACCTTTTACTCTAAAGAAGATATGCAAAGGAGGAATTAAATGTATGATGGCAAACAAGTTTTAAGAGTAGAAAACAAATTTAAACAAAAAGATTTATATAATATCGGTGTTGAAATGAAAGATAGAAAAGGCACAGGAAATTATGATAAAGAACGACAACAATTTAATGTTGAATATGTATCAATGACCGAAAGAAATTTATATCAAGAGGTTAAACAAACTTTAAAAAATAGAAATATAGAATATCTAAACAAACCAAGCACCAATTTACTAAATGGTGTTACATTCACAAGTGGTTGTGAATTCTTTGAGGCTTTAGGAATGAAATTTGTTGATAGTGATAGAGTTTATCAAACAGGAGATAAAAAAGGACAGATTGTTAAAGTTCCTTATATCAAATCTAAAAAAGATATTCCTCAAGCCGTTACTTATTTCTTTGATTCTTGTATGGAATATCTAAAAGAATTTGTCGGAGAAGAAAATATAATTCTTGCTCAAGTTCACTATGATGAAGATACTCCTCACCTACAAGCCTATTTTCTACCTATTGTTAATGAGGTCAATAGAAAATGTTATGTGAAAGATAAAAACGGAAATGTAATAAAAGAAGAAATAACAAATAAAAAAGGAGATGTTACTCTTGTTCCTAAACTACTCCGTGATAACAACGGAAAAATCGTTTATGAAAAAGTAAAAGGAAAATTTTTAAACAATGACCAATTTTGGAAAGATAGAGGTGGTCAAACATCTTATGCAAAAATGCAAGATTCTTTCAACAAATTTATTACTGAACGAGGTTTTAATTTAGATCGTGGCAATATAGGTGCTCATATTGAACATAAAACAAAACTAGAATATGAATTAGAAGAAAATAAAGCCGAATTAGAGGCTTTAAAGCAAGAAAAAGAAAATACCTTACAAGTTATTGAAAATTCTAAAAATAGCCTTGTAGAGGCTAATAAATTGGTAAATAAAGAGGTCTTAAATCCTAAGAAAACTATTGTAGGTTATAATTCAAATGATATTCAAAAAATGATAGATTATTCAAAAGGTTTAGAACAAATTAATGTTTTACAACAAAGTGAAATTGAAATTAAAGATATAACTATCAAAAAATTAACTACTGAAAATGAAAGTTACAAAAACAATAAAGAATTAATCAAAAGAGATAATTTAATTAAAGAACAAAAATCTACTATTAATAATTTAAAGAAAGAAAATAAGAATTTAAATGATTTAAAAAAGATTTTGGAAAACAATATTGAAGATTTAAAAATCAAACTCAATAAAGAAATAGAAAAATGGAAAAATCTATTTAATAAAATGTGTAATGCTCTTGATAAAGTTTTAGGTAGAAAACCTACAGAGTATGTAAAAGATTATGAAGATTTAGCCGATTCTATCAATAATGATTATTATGATTATGAAAAAAACAAAGAAAAAGGTAAAGACGATTATGAAATTGAAATGTAGAAAGGAGAAATAAATATGCCTGTATATCAAGAAACAAATAAGAAAAAAATTCCTAAAAATGGTTATAGCTGGTATTTTAGATGTTACTATAACGATATTTATGGAAGAAAAAAACAAAAACAATCTAAAATGTATAAAAGTAGAACAATTGCAAAAGATGAAGAAAGAAAATTTATAAATAATGTTGAAAATGGTAAATTAAATAATAAAGATATTGATTTCTGTGATTTATATAATAATTGGTGGAATGTAAAGAAAAAAGAGTTAAAAATAACAAATGCAAACAATTTAAAACCATCTTTAGACAAAAATATGTTTTCTTTCTTTAAACCCTTTAAACTATCTTCTATAAATGTAGCAATTATTAATGAATATTTAAAATTTATGGAAGAAAAAGAATTAACTATAAATTATAAAAATAGCATGATTAGTTATTGTAAAGAATGCTTTATATATGCTACTATTTATTACGATTTTGACCTTAAAATTGCAAATTGTTTAACAAAATTTAGAAATGATAATCCAAAAGAAAAACTAAAAGATAGTGAATTCAATTTTTGGACAATAGAGGAATTCGATTCATTCATAGAAATTGTGGATGATCCATACTATAAATTAATCTTTACATTCCTCTACAGAACAGGTCTAAGAATTGGAGAATTTAAAGCATTGAAATGGACTGACATTGATTTAAAAGATAAAACATTAAGTATTTCAAAAGAACTAGCACATGGCTTAACAATTAAACCTAAAACCAAAAATTCTATTAGAAATGTTGATTTAGATGATTATCTAGTAAACTTATTACTTAAATATGAAAAAGAACAAAAAAAATTATATGGTTACACTAATGAATGGTACCTATTTGGTGGCATTAAACCAACAAGTAATACTACCTTAAGGAGACACCTTAATAAATATATAAAAGAATCCAATGTTAAACATATAACAATTCATGGATTCAGGCACTCTCATGTTTCACTACTTATTTACTTAGGTTGTGATAGTAGAGATGTCGCAGAAAGAATTGGAGATACTGTCCAAACCGTTGAAAGCACTTACTATCATATGTTTCCAAAAAAGAAAAAAGAAACTGTAAATAAACTCAATTCTCTATAATTTTTTCAAAATTAAGAGGTAAATAAGAGGTAAAAATAATAAAACTCCCTAAAATAGGGAGTTTATTTCATAATGGCGCCCGATGTAGGACTCGGACCTACGACCTAACGGTTAACAGCCGTGCGCTCTACCAGCTGAGCTAATCGGGCAGTACATTCAAATTATATATTATAATTATGCTAATTGTCAACCAAATTATACCATTTTCCTAAGAAAATTTTCTTTAATTCTTATTCATATATATTCGCCCTCGCTTTAAATCAAATCTCTCGTATTATATATAAGGTGAATATTATGTTTTTACTCTTAAATTCCTTAGTAGCTAGTTTAGATGGATTACTTATTGGTATTGGCTTACGCCTTGCAAAAAGCAAATTAAGTACTACTAACATTCTTTCCATTTTTATTGGAAACATGATGATATATACTTTTTTTCTACTATTATATTACTATTTTAAATTATCTTTTATGACAAAAACAATCTCAACAATACTTTATTTATTTTTAGCATGGCGAGCATTAAAAGAAGATGAGAAAGCCAATTATCAAAAAAAATTAACTCTTTTAGAATGTTGCTTATTAACCCTTACTCATTCTTTGGATGGAACAATTATTTCTTTAAATTTTGTTTATAACTACCCATTATTTGAAATAATAGCTCTCTTTAGTTTCATGTCCGTAGCTGTTTTATATATTGGATATACTTTTGCTACTTTATTTAGTGGTATTAAAAAAGCAAATATTCTTAGTGCTCTTCTTTTTATTCTCCTTGCTATTATTAATCAATTTCTTTAAGACTTTGTTCATAAGTATTTAAAACGTCCATTAATTCTTCGCTCGTTTTACATGTACAGACTTTTTGTTTTATTTCTTTACTTTGTGGCATATTTTTTAAATAATATAAAATATTGGTACGAATTTCTAATAAAGCTACTTTTTCATTTTTATCCTTTTTCAATAATTCAAAGTGTCTTTTCATCATGGTGATTTTTTCCATATTGCTCACTGGAGCAATTTTTTTATTTTCTTCAACAAGAGCAACACATTCACGAATAAGCCAAGGATTTCCAAGAATACCTCGTCCAATCATTACTGCATCACAACCTGTTTGTTCTAACATTTCTTTAGCTAGTTCTGGTGTAGTAACATCCCCATTTCCTATCACAGGTATCGTTACGCTTTCTTTCACTTGTTTAATAATACTCCAGTCTGCTTTTCCTGAATAACCTTGACTTCTTGTTCTCGCATGTACAGTAATTGCGCTTGCACCAGCGCTTTCTATAGTTTTAGCCACTTCTACGGCATTGATACTTGCTTCATCCCAACCACTTCGTATTTTAACGGTTACGGGAACATGCACAGCACGAACCACACTTGAAACAATGCGCTTAATCTTTTCAGGATTTTTTAAAAGAGCACTCCCTGCCTGATTTTTTAAAGCTACTTTAGGAACAGGACAACCCATATTAATATCAATAATATCCGGTTGCATCATCTCTTCTACCCTCTTCGCTGCTTTAACAAAACTCTCTTCATCACTTCCAAAAATTTGTTGGGCTAGTGGTCGTTCCTTTTCATCCATCTTAAGCATATCTAATGTTTTTTTACTTTCAAAAACAATAGCTTTATCGCTTACCATTTCAGCAAATATTAAACCAGCACCCATCTCTTTAATAATTTTGCGATAACTTGTATTTGAAAATCCTGCCATTGGTGCCATAACAATACGATTTTTAATTTCAACATTTCCAATTTTAAAACTCATAAGGCCTCCTCTAATTATGTATTTCTTGAAATATCCCTTTCTTTCATTTTTGCATTCACAACAATTATATTTATATTTTCGTTATTCAAAACTGTAGTTGTAAATAATTGTTCCTCTAAAATATAATCTTCTTTTAACAAAATCAATTCTTTTTGATCTCTTTTTTGAGTTAAAAGCAAACGGTCTTCTTTTTCGTCTAGTAAAATAGCATATGGACAAACACCAACACAAGAAAACTTTTCTATATTTATTTGATATAAATAGTGTTTGTACCCCCCCCCGGATTCATTTGTAAAAATTTACTACATTCTTGAATATCAAAACTTGTCGAAATTAAACTTGTTTTTGCAATATCCATTACATTGTTTCCTTCTAAAACCGAAATGGCACGATACACGGTAATTTCTTGAGGAAGTATTATTTTATGAATAGCTTCTTTTACTATCTTTTCTACTTCTCTAAGACTATTTGTAAAACTTTCCAAATCCGCAAACGAAATCATTTTAAAAATACTAAAGGCCATAAATGCATTCTTTGGATTTTCTAAAAGTTTTTTATACATACCATAAATGTTTTGAATTTCCAAAGAATCATTATTTAAAGAATTGATTGCTCTTCCTAATCTTGATTTATATATTAAAAATGCATTTTTTTCTTCCTCTGCCAGTTTGTTATATTGTTCTATCAATTGTTCATAAATCATAAAGTCCTCTTTCTATGTCAAATAATCATTTCTACTTCATCATCATTTTTTAGACCACACGCATTCGCATCATCAAAATCAAGATGAAGTTCATAATACCCATTATCACTTATTTTAATATGAGCATCTAAAATACAAGCTTTGTCTCCTTTGACAACAATTTTTACTAATTGGTTATCAGAAACTTCTAAATCCTGCGCCATCTCTGGATTCATGTGCACATGACGATCTGCAATGATACAAGCATTTTCTAAAACGATACTTCCTTTGTCACCGATAATCGTTACTGTTTCACTTTTCTCTAGCTCACCACTTCTACGAACAGGAGGATTTAAACCAAGTGTATAAGCATCTGTACGAGAAATTTCCACCTGATTATACTTACGAAAGGGCCCTAAAACACGAATATTGTTTATTTCTGCTTTTTCCGTTTTGATTGTAACAACTTGATTACTAGCAAATTCTCCAATCTGATGTAAATTATTTCTCTTACTCATAGGAACAGAAAAAATTTGATTATAAATATCTTCTGTTAAATGTACATGTCTATTACTTACTCCTACTTTAATTAATTTTTCCATTCAATCTCCCCTTCATAATCCCAAAAGCTAAGTTTTCCATTCACTTCAATTGGTTTTATTTTTTGAACGTTTTCTAGTTTAAAGTCATAGCCATCCCAAGCTTTATTATACCTATCCTTATAATCTGATTTATGAATAATACCATAATAAACTAGTAAATCTTTTTCTCGTAATTCCTCTACCATTGCTTCATCAACATAAACACAATCTGTAATCGTTGCTTTAGCAATAATACATCCTGTTGGATACTCTAAATTTAAATGTTTAAAACGTTCCATAGCTTTTTTATCAATCCCTTTACCTGCATGAATTAAAACATCTCCACGGTATTTCGTTTTCCAAGTTCTAAATTCATATTCTTTTAAACCTTCAGCAATTAAAGTAGCAAAGGGTTGTTTAATTGTTATTGCTTTCATACATCCACCTATTGGTATTTTAGCATAAAAATTTGCCATAATAAATAACAGGAGGATGGATTATGAAAAATAAAAATTGTGGAGATTGCAAAGATTCTAAACAAGGAAGAGCTTACTTTGATGAAAAAACTGGATTGCTTTGCGTAAGTATTGAAGAGAAATACGAAAAGCCAAAAGGAGAAAAAGTTTTGGTTCCTTATATTTGTACAACATGTGGAACAGTAAATTGGAAATGCATTGATTCCGAAGAAAAAGAATGTTAAAAGAGGCTTATTTCGCCTCTATTTTTTATTGATTCGTGATTTTAAACTATTTAAATATTTTTCTATAAACACATCTTCTTTAGCAAGATGTTTTAAATCTCGTAACGGCAAACCTAACATAATCAAATACCTATCTTTTTTTATATTTTCTTCATCATTTTTATACCAAGATTCCATTACTTTATCCATGTTAATAACATACATAAAAGAATTTTTATCACGCAATTCATTCGTTTCCTCTTCACGAAGAGCAAATTCAAATTTTACTTTTTTATTATATTCCTCTGGTAATTCCCAAACGAAATGAATTTGAAATACTAATATTTTTTGTAAATAATCATGTTGCGAATGGATTCTGTGATTTTCATAATGTTCAAGAGCATACCTTGTACTAGAATATGCACTATAAGGTTTAGATACTTTTAAATCCATTCTAGCCTTATAAAAATTAGAAGAATAAAGGGAATAAGGTTCTTGTAGTTGTAGATTTATAAGATTGAGTCCATCTTTACTTTCTTTTTCTACATTTAAAACATGCATATTTAATGCCGTTTCTAAAACTTTTTTTAAAATATCTTGATTATTTTCATCAAGCAATAATTCCTTAATCATTTTATCGCTATGATAAGCATTTTTATTTTTCATTTTTCACCAAAAGCAATTTTATATTGCTTCCTTTCTATTCTTATATATACACCGCAAATTTGCAATTTCCTTTATTTTTTTGTATAAAATGAAAAAAAGGCCAAAAAGCCTTGTTCTAATATTATATTAATCTTTTAATTTCAAGAAATTTATTTTCATCATAAGTAACTTCTATTAAGTCAATTTCATGAAATACACCATCAAAAATAACTTCTTCATCATAATCTAAAATTAAACGGTCTTCTAAGTTAAAGCCTTTATTACACCATTTCAAGGCTAGACTTAATAAAGCAATATTATGCGTAACAATCACTATATTTTCATCTTCACTTAATAATATTTCTTCCAAAAATTCATTCATACGTTTTCTTACTTCGTGAATAGATTCTCCGTTAGGAAGTTTATAATTAAAATCATGTTCTTGCATTCCTTTTAAAAATCGATATTCGTTACAACCAAGTTCCCCTACGATACGTTCATTTAGACGACTATCTATTTTTATATCTAATTCTTTTTCTTCTGCTATAAATTTACTTGTTTCAAGAGCACAAAAGTAAGAAGAAGAATAAATAGCATCCACTTTTTCTAAATTCTTTAAAGTGACAAGAGAAATTGCTTTCTCTACTCCTTTTTTACTTAACATTGTTTTTTCACGAACTTCATTAAAAGTAGTAGACTTAGGATAAATAATATTTACTCTACTTACTGAATTATTACTAACAAAATATAGTTTTTTCATTCAAACAACACTCCCAACACTCCATAAGAGAAAATTAACATAATGATTCCCGCAAGGATGACACCCGCAAATGCTGCTAATAATGATTTTTTCTTATCCATATCAAGAAGGGCAGCAATTAAGCATCCTGTCCAAGCTCCTGTTCCTGGAAGAGGAATCCCAACAAATAAAAATAGGCCCCAATATTTTAAATTTTCTATTTTTTCTTTTTTAGATTCAGCTTTTTCTTCACACCAAACAACAATTTTTCCTAAATGTTT
The DNA here is from genome assembly GCA_964430695.1 of uncultured Muribaculaceae bacterium. GTDB lineage: Bacteria > Bacillota_I > Bacilli_A > RF39 > UBA660 > MGBC108787. Next base: position 20,800 of record CAYSFO010000011.1, read on the forward strand.
CCAATTACGCATTTTTCTAAAAATAGGATTAATTAACCATAGAATAAATGGAATCGGAATTATATTCCCAATGAAACAAATCAAAAAACTTTGCCACATAGGTAGTCCTAGTAAACTTGCCGCGATAAGACCTCCACGAAGTTCTAAGATAGGAATCATAGATAAAATGAAAATCACTAAATACTTTCCTAATAAACTACCTGCAACACCACCAAATAGTCCAACCATAAAATTCGCTAATTTTTGCGTCATAGTAATTCATCTCCATTGATAAATCATAAGACATAATTCTTTCATTTATTACTCTTATTTTTATTCATTGTAACATAATTTACATAAAACCTAAAGAAAATATAAAGTTTACTGCAAAGAAAAAGGAAACTTGTTTATTTCCTTGTTCTTAAAGCTCACTTTATTTTTACGATAATACCCAAGGTTTTGCTTTCGTTCCAGACCCGGAACTAGCAGAGACTCCAGATTTTAGCACCACAATGGGTCTCAAACCATAGCTCGGGGAATAAGCGTACTCACCAGTATAATTCCAACCATAGAGGGAAACACTTTGGACCGAAAACGTAGAATTACCGAACCAAACCTGACGTCCTTCGAAATGGAAATTAGACGAACCAATATAGTCATAGTAGCGAGAACCAATCCAATACTGCGCTTCTGTAGAGGTCGCATTTACTTTATAAGCAGCTAGAGAACCTACTGCAGCTTTTACTAAATCGGTATCCGCTTGATAGGATATGTCTCCACATCCACTTGTTTCTTTACTATTATTTGCTGTAAAACTTGTTCCACATGTTGTTTGGGATAATGTCGCTGTTAGGAATTCCGTTTGTCCATTATATCCCATATGTCTTGTTGTGAGTGTATATTCATAGTTTGCGTATAGACTAGCTAGAATATTTAATGCTCCCACGAAGTTTTTATATCCTGTTTCTCCTTTAAATGTAACTGCAGTACTAGATACATATTCTGATACCATTTCTATTGTTCCATCATTATTGATTCGAATGATCCTCCATAGCTTTAATTCACTCGGTTTGATAGTAACCGTACTTGAATGTCCAGTGAGTGCTTTTGGAATCGTATAAGAAGTTACGGACGGGGTCATTTGGACATATTCTCCTACTTTAGCTGTTGCTGCTAATCCTGTTTTTGTAGTCGAAGTTGTATCTCCTGCACAGCCTTTCGTTCCTTTTACTCCAAATATGGTTACTCCACATGCTATATTACTTGCTTTTAGATTTGCATCTCCTTTGATGGTCTGTGCTCCACTTAAGTATTGACCTGCAGCTATTGTTTGATTACTTGTTCCTGGTGTATATGTCGCTGTTCCTTTACTTGCTATTGTTCCTGTATATTTTGTTCCTTTTGAATACGCTATATATCCTGATAACATTTGATTCCCATTTGTTACCGTTCCATCACTTGTATATGTCCCTGTTACATTAAATATCTTTGTTCCGTTTTTGATATTCCCTGCTATTAAGTTCGCATCTCCTGCGATTGTTTGCGCTCCACTTAAGTATTGACCAGCAGCTATTGTTTGATTACTTGTTGTTGGGGTATACGTTGCTGCTGCTTTACTTGCTATTGTTCCTGTTACTAGCTTTCCTTGCACATATGCTGTCTTCCCACTTAGAATACTATCTGCTGTTGCATCTCCACTTGTGATACAGATATTTAATTCCTTATTTAGTTCATCTAATGCTTCTGTTACATTTCCTTCTCCATAAAGTACATTATCACTTGTTATCGCTTTTACTTGTGGAATTATAAATGTAATTAGCAATATTGCTATCATTGTTATTCGCTTTTTGTTTTGGTTAAACCGTTTTAGTCTCTCTGGGTTCCTATCTAATATACCCCCCCCCCAGACGACTATTTCTGGTTGGGAGGTTTAAGTTTGTTTTTTTCATTTTCTTTTCCTCCTCTGATTATGTTTAAATCATAACACATTTTTTATTATTTTACTATATAATTATTATTAAATAATGCAAGAAAGTTTCATTTTAAAATAAAATCATAGTAAAGAAAAAATCTATAAAGTTTTTTCTTTATAGATTTAAAATCTTCCATATCCTCCACTGTAAATGTCTTCGTTACTTGCTGAATAGGTTACAGCTGCATTATCTTCTAATTCTTTTCTATATACATCTTCTGGTTGATATAAGCCTTCTACCGCATCTTTACTATCTGAATAATCATTAATAGGTAAATAGCCTAAAAATGTATATCCTAAATTTTTATATTCTATAATTTCATCATTCGAACCAGCAAGCACTATTTTTCCATCTTCATCTTCAAAAGCTTCAAATAAAATTACCCAATTAAGATTTTCATCCTCTGCATATATAGATTTTAATGGTTTATTCAAATCACTTAGACTATAAATTGGAGAATCTTTAAAAATTCCAATCGTTGTTCCAATTGAGAAGTTATCTCCCATAAGAATATCATCTAAAGTTATAGATGTAATATTAGAATCAAAGCAATAATTATCATAGCCATAAGCAACCACAGGAGACACTTTTTTTGGTGCTATAACTGTAACATCTTGTTCTTCTTCCACTACTTCATCAATTGTTTTAAGAAAAAAATAATTCCACAGGCCATTTTCTGTTGTTGGCTCATATTCTCCTCTACAAAATAGATAGCTTCCTAAAAGGACAATACTTAATACTATAGAAAATCCTCGTTTTTCATTTTTCTTTTCTTCGCTTGGTTTTCTAACCTTTTTAATTCCCATTAAAAATACTCCCTCTTTTTTAATATTGGCGTTTATTAAAAGAGAGATTTTGCTAACTCCCTTTCCTGTTATATATTTAATCAATAGAAATTAATTCATATTCTTTTGAACCAATTCCTAAATCATATGCTGCATCAATCGTATGCGTTCCATTACGTGATTCGATTCTTTCAACTAAATGATCTCGCCCTTTATCTTTCGAATTATAAACGAAATCAATGCAAGCTTGATCAATAGCAACTGGATCTAGACTTGCAAGAACTCCTATATCTCCCATACAAGGATCTTCTGCAACTTCACAGCAATCACAATCGACTGACATATTACACATAACATTAATATATACAATATTATCTTTATAATATTGTATTATGGATGAGGCAGCATCAGCCATAGATTCTAAAAATTTATCATGATCTGCCGTCCAAATTTCTTCAGGAACCCCTGCTCCATGTATATATGCTTTTCCATAAGAGGAAGCAATTCCAATTGATAATTGCTTTAATGCTCCTCCGTATCCTCCCATAGGATGTCCTTTAAAATGAGATAAAACAAGCATAGAATCATAATTCTCTATATTTTTTCCAACATAATTTTTATTAATTACTTTTCCATTCGGTATAGACAATACTTTATCAGGACCTTCACTATCTAAAATATCTACAGTGAAATATTTGCTCCATCCATGGTCTTCCATTAATTTTATATGTTTTTCAGTTGTATCTCTTTTTCCCTCATATGCAGTATTACATTCTACAACAGTACCATTTACATGCTCAATTATTTTTTGAACAAATTCTGGTTTTAAATAATTTTGATTTCCTTCTTCTCCAGAATGCAATTTAATAGCAACATTTCCTTTTAAATTTTTTCCTACTGCTTCATATAGTTTCACTAAACTTTCTGGTGTGATTTCCTTTGTAAAATAAACTTTTGCTTTTTCCATATTTTCTTCTCCTAACTTTCTTTCTATTATTATAACCTATTTTTCAAATTTATCGGCAACACTTTCTATGTCTTGTAACTCAAATCGATATTTTTGTTTTACATTTGGATATTTTTCATGATCGACTTCACTTACAAACATTTCTAGTGGTCTAATCCAAAGACTTCCATCTCCATATAGTCTTCTATATACAACATATTCTTCTTTGGTTTCTGAATGATTAGCAATATCTTCTACTAAATAGTAATCTCCTTTGAAATGTTTATAAATACCTTTTATTTTTACTTCTTGCATACTTTCTCCTTCTTTATGTAACTTTATATATATTATAGCAAAAATAATAGAAAAAAAGTATTGATTTTATCAACACTTTCTAAAATATAGATTTTAATATTTCTAATAATTTATTCACTAGTAACACAGGTATTCTTATGATTAAAGGTAATTCTTTTTCTGGTTTATCTGTTTCATTAGATGCTTCATCTATTGCTTCTGCCTCATCAACAATCATATCTTCAGAAATTTCTAAATCTTCGTTGTCTATGGATTCAATAATTTCTTCTTTTTCTAATTCCTTTTTCGTATTTTCTTTCAATGGCATTGTTAATACATCATTTGTTGATTGCTTTTCTATAAAAGAATTATCCTCTATATTGTTTTCTACCTTTATTACTTCTACTGGTTTACTACTTTCATCTTTACTTAAAATTTCTTCTACTTTTTCTTTTTCTATTACGTTAAACTTTTTCTCATAGGTTATATTTTCAATATTCGTAGTATCTGTAAAAGAAATTGTTCCTTCTTTTATTTTTATATTTGTACTACAAGCATTTTCTCCTGTTTTAAAGTTCATTCGAACAATTTTAAAATCTTTTGTTTCTCCATCAACATTTAGGTAAGCAAATTTTTCATTAAAATCATTTGCCATAGAATACTTTGTAAGTTCTATAGAACTAGTATGCTCGATACAATTTTCATCTTCAATGTCTACGATACCACCAATAGTAACAACTTCTTTACTATTTCCTTTTAATACAACATCTAAACTAAACGATGTATTCGTATATTCTTCTTCTCTTCCTTCTATTGCTAAGGAAGCAGCATTTACATTTAATGTAGTAAAAAACATAAGGCTTAATACAGCCGCTTTTTTAATCACTTTCTTCATCAAAATCCCCTCTTTTTTTTAATGGTTGCTATAATATCACTTTTTTAATTATATGTCAAGTATAAATTTATTTGTATTTTTTCCTACCCATTTTCTTTATAGGCAAAAGAAAAAAGCCTTTTCTAGGCTTTTAGCATGCTTCATCACAATCTATATTATAAACATTTCTAATCAATTTCATAAACGTATCACTTAACTCTTCTTGTTGTTCTTGGGTTAAATCTTCATAAGGATCTTTTTGACCATCTACAGTTCCAACATGAATTTCTACTATTTTTCCTTCTTTTACAGCTACTACAGTTGGAGCATATAATCTTTTTTCTTTGGTATCTATTTTTTTACCATCTGAAGTAGTTAAATAATAAGGTTCTAAAACTTCATCCATTAATTCTAATATTTTACTATATCCAGGAGTTCCCTCTTCTTTTACTTCTACTTTATTATTTTCATCTAAAACCAAAGTATCTCGAATGCTTCCAATATTTAAATAATATAACTTATCAATATTTACATTATTTAATGTACGAAGTAAAATAGGTAACATACTTCTACACCATGGACAATCTGGAAATCCTAAATAGATAATCCCTGTTCCATTTTCTAATAAACTTATTGTTTCTTCTTCTGTTAAAATATCCACCGGATTATCATTTGCAATAGAGATTTCTTTAATTGTTTTACCATCTTTATCACGAACAACATTATTTAAAGATTCATACTCATTTTTAAAAAGTATAGCATCTGTACTTCCTGTAATTTCTTCTTTTTTATCTTGAAATGTTATAATTCCTATATAAACCATAAATGCTAACATTAACAATATGATTCCAATAAACATTTTTTTATCTTTATCCATTACTTAATCACCACTATTAAAAGTTTACCCTAGTTTACCTTCAATTGCAACTTTTTTTCTTTTAAAATTCTCATCATTCTCTTCATATAAAGTATTTCTACGCCCTACACGAGCATAGAGAGTCGATTTTGCAACACATAAACGAGAATTTTGATCATTTAATTTGAAATCACTGCTTCCATCAATATAGCCTTCTAAACGTGCTATTTGTCTATCCGTAATCAAATAATCTGTGGAAACACTATATACAAAACGGTCTAAGTACTCTAACGCAATCATCATTGCTTTATGCTTTTGTTCTTTTAATTCTTCATCATAGATAGGTAAATTTTCTTTTTTATAATTCTTAGATACCATAAAGACTACTTGAATAAAAGTTTCTAGTTTTTGCTTTACTTCTTCTTGACTGTAAACTTTAGGCAATGATGAAATATCATCATGTTCCTCAATCATCCTTAACTTACCTGATTTTTTAAAATCCTCCAAAGAATCAAAATCACGTAGAACAAATGAAAGATCTTCATATTTTTGATTTACATACTCTTTTAATCTTAAAGCTACTCTATTTTTAGCATCTTGGTACACTTTTTCTTGTCTTTTAGAAAGTTTAAAATCGTTTGAAAAATGACAAATGACATAATTTTCTATTTTCGCAACAAATTCCTGCACTTTAACATTCGGGTATTGAAAAGAATCATAATATACACACTTTTCTAAGTAATGTAAAAATAATACTGCTAATATTTCTTCTTGATGAGAAGAAATAAATGATTCATTTCCTGATTCAAAAATTACTTTTTGTAATACTTTATTATCTTGTATTTTCTTTATTTCAGAATGCAATTCAAAACCTAATTCTTTAGTATCTGCAAGAACAGTTAGTTTTTCTAGTAAAGGTTCTCCATGAAAAACAATATAATTTTCTACTCTTAATTTCTGACGATTTTGTATCGTTTCAAGAACAGCTTTACCATGTGCGGAACTATATTTCCAAGGATCTGCTTCTATAAAATTTTCTACCCGTATTACTTTAGCATCTTTTAATGAATCTATACCACTATCTTTATAAACAAAAGTAAAAAGATATTCAACAAATAACTTTCCAAGTCGATGATAACTTGATGGGTCTTTTTCATATTTATCTAAAATTTTAGCATAAGAATCTTCATCAGGAGTAAATTCATCTAGTTTAGCAAAATAAACATCTATAAAATCTTCAAAATCCTTTTGTAACTTTTTAAAAAGCGTATTTATTTCTTCTGTATTTCTTACAGTTGTTTTTTCCTTAAGCTCACGAAAATTTTTTAAATATCCATTCAATCTCTTTATTTCCGCATTCGTATATTGAATAAAATGCCAAAAGGAAACATCTAAATTTTCAAAATCATCCTCTTCTTGATCCGAAGTAGAAATTTTAGAAACATCAATAAAAGAATATTGTCCATCGATTTCTTCTTTCAAGATTCCAATAGAAATCTGTTCTTCCAAAGTTACTGCCATATTTTATCACCAACTAAAATTTAATAATTATTATAATATATGGTAATAAAAATTGGCAAGAAAAAATAACTATTTATCACTTAAAAACATAGCAATTTTTTTCATTCAGTTCCTTTATAAAGATTTTTATATATTTCACAACTTCTAATTAATTGGCGATGTGTTCCTATACTAACCACTTTTCCCTTATCAATAACAATAATTTTATCCGCATTATTTATTGTACTTAAGCGATGAGCAATCATTACAACCGTACAAGATTTACTAATATTTTTGATTGTTTTCTTAATACTTTCTTGTGTCTCATTATCAAGAGCACTTGTTGCTTCATCAAGTAAAATTATATTGGCATTTTTAATAAGAGCCCTAGCAATTGCAAGTCTTTGTTTTTGTCCACCAGACATAGTCGATCCAGCTTCTCCTAAAATCGTATCATAGCCATTAGGAAGTTCCATAATATAGTCATGAATACAAACACTTTTACAAACACGAATCATTTCTTCATCTTTTAATTTTGGATTTACAAGCCTTAAATTATCTTTTACAGACATTTTAAAAATATAAGGATTTTGCGTAATAAATACTATATTATTGCGAAGTGTTTTCTTAGAAAGTGTATTTAAATCATTCCCATCAATAAAAATCGTATTATTTGGTACTTCATATAACTTTGTAATCAAATTAAATAAAGTCGATTTTCCACCACCACTTTTTCCAACAATCGCAACTACTTCTTTATCTTGAATTTCAAAAGAAACATCTTTTAAAACTTTTTTCTTATCATACGCAAAATGAACATGCTGAAATAAAATATTCCCTTTTAAACTTTTAACATTCTTTGTTCCATAATTATCATTTTCAAATTGGTCGCTTTCTAAAAGAGCAAATATACGGTCTGCTGATACATTAAACTTACCCACTGCTTCCATAAATTTACTAGTATTTATAACAAAACTAAATATATTATTTCGATACATATAAACAACAAGCAAACTTGCTGCCGTGATCTTTCCTTGAAATAACAAAATCGCTCCACCTATTAAAATGGTAGAACTAATAAATAATCTTGTCATATGGTAAAAGAAAGTATACCAATAATTTTGATAATTCATTTCATATCTTTTATTATGATTCATTGTAAATGTTTTTTCAATATAACCTAGAAACGTTTTGTCTAATCCTAACGTTTTAATATCACGAATACCACGCATAAACTCATTTAAGGTAGATGTATTTTCTTCTGCGATTACTTTCCATTCTTTAGTTCGTTGTAACTGTACCAAAATACGTGTTTTTTGAATAATAAACAAAGCAGTAATTGCAATACTATAAAAAAGACCAATATAAAAATTAATGAAATACACATAAAAAATAATTCCAACATTTGTAATCATCTCTAGTAAATAATCTTGCACATCATTAAATACAGTAACAATATCATTTGGGTCATTTTTGATTCTTTCTAGAAAAACACCCGAAGACTTCTCATCAAACTCATGCATTTTAATATCTAAAACACGTTCGCATAGCTTCATACGAATATTTAAAATACACTTTAATTTCACTTTAGAAAATAAAGCATTTGAAACAAAATCAATCAAACGGAACGATAAACTAAGTAAAAAGATACACACGGAAAGAATAATCACTTTTTTGACATTTTCTTCTGAAATCCCTGTAATAATATTAGCACTCATAATAGGATTTACAAAACTAATAAAACTTGTAATTATGCCTAAAAAGAATAAAAATAAGAATTGGAATTTAAAGCCTTTAAAAAATGTTTTAATCACTTTTATAAACTTCATAATGCTCACCTATTCTAAATAGATTATAGCAAATGAACTTATTTCTTTACAACTTTTTCTATCTTTATTGTATACCCTATCGGTCCTAGGATTTTTAATAAACTTAAAACAGTTGGAGAGCAACTACCACATTCAATACGTGCAATTTTTGTTCTTGGCACTCCTGCATATTTAGAAAATAATTCTTGCGTTAAATTGTTTTCTTTGCGAAAACGAATAAATTCTTTAATAAAAATTTCATTTAATTCTTCTGCATCATAAGAGGCATCTATATAGTTTATATCATATTTCACACCCATTACCTCGCATTTCAGACATTATTGTATCATATTTGATACATAAAAGATAGTTTTTGTTGAAACATTTCTTCAAACATTATATAGTAATAGAAATACGGAGGAAAATTATGGAAAAAGAAAAAAATATGAAACTAAGTGTTGATGAATTAGCAAATATGAGTGCGCTACAAGCTTTATGGGAATGTAATAAACATCATTTAGATGAAATAGCAATAACCATTAAAGCTGATACAAATGTACTAGATAGAACAAAAAAAACTCTTACTACAATTATCACTTATCGTACTCTATTTAATAATATTTTCAAAACTATAGATGCCCTAAAAAGACAAGGAGTAAAAAAAGGAGATACGGTTTCCTTTGCATCTATTACTACACCTGAGCTTATCTATACCGCATATGCGTGTATTGGTCTTCAAGCTACTTTTGATCCAATAGATCCTAGAAGCAAAGCTGAAGAATTAATACATCATTTTGAAAATGAACCATCAAAACTTTACTTTGCACCAGAAAAAATGTTTGATAGTACAAAAGAAGTATATAAGGATATAAAAGTGGATAGAATTATTACTACCTCTTTTACAGAATCCTTACCAAGAATTATTCAAATTGGTTCAAAAATATTAGAGAAAAAACAAGGTATTAAACCTTTTGAAAATCCTGACGAAAGAATTTTTTCAAGTTATAAGCAATTTATCAAAGGAGCTAAAATACAACATGAAAAACTTCCTTTTGATAGAGATCAAATCATTTCATATGCACATACAACAGGATCTACAGGATTACCAAAAGCAATCTGCCATACTAATGAAAACTGGAATGCACAACTATATAGTATTTCTAACTCAGAACTAGAATTCGTTAGAGGCGAAAGTTTATTTAATGTAACTGTACCTTGGGTCGATTTTGGTCTTATTAATGTTATCCACGCATTTTTATGTAACGGAATTAGAATGGACTTAGATTTGTTATGGACTCCTGAGCAAAATGTAGATTTTTACTTGAAATATAGAGATAATTGGTGGTTAGGAGCTCCTGGATGGATAGATCCTTTATTTACTGATCCAAAATATGAAGGCTCTGATGTATCTTTTGGAAAATATATTATCACCGGTGGTGCACCTTTATTTGAACATAAACAAAGATTATATAGGAATAAATTAAAAACATTTAATAGTTCAGGTAAAATTGTCCAAGGCTATGGATTATCAGAAGGCACTGCTGCTGCATTTATTGATACCCACGACAATGCTGGATATATTGGTTATCCAATGCCAGGATTTAGGATTGATGTCAAAGATCCTGTTACTTTTGAATCAGTAAACCCTAGTGAATCAGGAGAATTATGGTTAACTGCTGCTTATCCACAATTATCTCCTATAGCAATGGGCTATTTAAATAACGAAGAAGAAACCAAGAAAACATTTAAAACAGATGAAGATGGAAATAGATGGGTAAAAACTGGCGATAAAGTACATTGTCATGAAGATAAGTTAACAAAATGGGAATCTCGATATAAAAATATACTAACCTATAATGGGTTTAATATTGATCTAGATAAATTATTAGATGCAGTAGAAAATGTTCCTGGAGTCAATAAAGGTGCAATCATTGGAGCAATCACTGCAGACGGAAATCAAAGACCACTTGTTTGTATAGATTTAGCACCTAACATTCGTTTAAATGATGCAGACTATATTAAAGAGGACATACTAAATATGATAAAAGATAAATTTAAAGACTATTACGAACCATTAGATATAATTGTTTATGAACAATTACCACAAAAAACAATGAAAATTGATTATAATCAATTAAAGGCGGATAATTTAAATGAACATGGTGAATATATTAAATCTCCTAACCGAGGTATAAGACCAAATAATAAATAAAGAAGAGGATTAGTTTCATAATCCTTTTTAAGTGGAAAAAAGTATAAAACTATGATATTATTATTTTATTAAGATAGTGGTGATTAATTTATGAATATAACAATGATGTTATCAATAGCTAGTATTTTTTATATACTCATTTTGAATATTATATTTTTTTCAAAAAACAATTACAAAAATAAAGAAACAAAAATATATTCGCTTGTTTTAATTTCCTTATTAGTAGGAAGTTTTTTAGAAATATCTATGAGAATAGTGGCTCCATTTTATCCAACTTTATCATTAATAAACGATATTGTTTCTAAATTATTTTTAATATACACCGCTTTTTGGTTTTCTTTAATTACTTTATATTGTTTTCTTATATCTTTTCAAGAAAAAAAATATATTGTTTTTAAAAAAATTATAATTTTTACTAACATTATCATTGATCTTCTAATGTTACTCCTACCTATTCAATATAATTTTCCTGATGGAGAAAATTACTATACATATACATATGGACAAGCTATAAATGTTTTATATTTTTTCGTATTTATCATTTTAAT
>CAYSFO010000012.1:0-32462 GCA_964430695.1 uncultured Muribaculaceae bacterium
TTTAAATTTATATTTAGATTTACATCCGGAAGATCAACAAATTTATGAAAAATTTAAAAATTATACAGAAGAATGCATTCGTTTAAAAGATGAATACGCAAAAAAATTTGGCCCTCTATCACTAGACCAAACAGTATCATCTACTTATGAATGGATGAAAAATCCTTGGCCATGGGATAAGTCTGGAGGTAGTATGTATGTTTAAATATATGAAAACACTAACCTATCCAATCAATATTAAGAAAAAAGATTTAAAAATGGCTAAATATTTACTTACACAATTTGGAGGAGCTAATTCTGAACTTGGTGCATCTTTAAGATATTTCAGTCAAAAATTTTCTATGCCAGATGAAAAAGGAAAAGCGTTATTAAATGATATTGCAACTGAGGAACTTGGCCATGTAGAAATGATTGCCACTATGGTACATCAATTAACAGAGGGTGCTACTGCGCAAGAAATGAAAGAAGCAGGTCTTGGAGATATTTATTCAGAACATGGTTTAGGAGTTTATCCAACAAATGCATCCGGTTCTCCATTTACGATTACTTATGTTTCTGTTACTGGAGATCCAATTGCCGATATTTCTGAGGATATGGCTGCGGAACAAAAAGCAAGAGCCGTTTATGAAAATTTAATTGAACTGGCAACTGATGAAGATGTCATTGGCCCTCTACTATTCTTAAGACAAAGAGAAATCATCCATTTTAATCGCTTTAAAGAATTATATAAACATTATAAGAAAAAAGGCTACTAGGCCTTTTTTCAGTTAAACACTACTTACATAATTTTTCTTTCGAAGATAGATTTTACGTATTAAATCTATTGGTATTACACTGCAAGAAAGCAGAACAACTAAGAATAATTCTTTTAACGTTAAGCCATACGTTCTAAATAAATCTCCTCCATGATATATCAAATAAATTTGTACTACTACAATAAAGGTAATCGTTAAAATAAATATTTTATTTTGTTTAATATTTGCAAGTAAATTTAATCTTTCTGTACGAGCATTGAAAGAATTACATACTCCAATGAAAATAAATAAAGCAAAATAAGCGGTCATTAAGTACTCATAAGAAGAGCCCTCTCGAATGATACTTTTGAAAATAGGTAGTTTTAAAAATAAAATACATAACAAAGCAGAATAAATTCCCGTAAAAATAATTTGTCCATACATATAACTATTGATAATTGGTTCTTCTTTGCTTTTGGGTGGTTCATACATATATCTTTTTAAAGGCGGTTCAAACGAAAAGGCAAGTCCTGCAAAGGTATCCATAATCATGTTAATCCAAAGCATTTGAATAATTGTAATTGGGGTATTGATTCCAATGAAGGGCCCTAATATAGAAATAAATAAAGCACACATATTACAAGTTAATTGATAAATAATAAATTTACGGATGCTTTTAAAAATGGTTCTTCCATAGAGAATCGCTTTACTAATCGATAAAATATTATCATCTAGAATCACAATGTCACTTGCTTCTTTGCAGACTTCTGTACCACTTCCCATGGCAAAACCGACATTCGCATGTTTTAAAGCTGGTGCATCATTTACTCCATCCCCTGTCATTCCTACAACCAAATTCATTTCTTCTAAAATACGCACTAAACGACTTTTGTCACTTGGTAATGCCCTTGCCACTACTTTTAAATGTTTAGCAATGGACTTTATTTCGTCATCTGACTTAAGAGTTAATTCATCACTTGTTAAAACTATATCGTTTGTATCGGTGAGTAGACCTACTTCTTTTGCAATGTTTGTTGCCGTATCTTTATGATCCCCTGTAATCATAATGATATGGATACCTGCATTTTTTATTAAATCTATCCCCTCTTTTGCTTCCTCACGTAGTTCATCACGAATCGAAATAATTCCTAATAAGACTAACTCTTTCATCTCACTTTTTATATTCTTTTTCGCATAAGCCATTACAAGCACTCTGGTACCATTTCTTGTTAATTCATTAATTTTTTCTTCTATTTTTTTTCGATTGATTAATGTCCTTTCATGACTCTCTTCATCTAAATATTTTGTACAATGCGATAGAATTTTTTCTGCTGCCCCTTTGATATAAATTAATTGTTCTTCATTATTAATTTGCACCAAAGAATATTTGTTTTGACTATTAAAAGGGACTTTATTAAGAATTTTATAAAAATGTTTTTCTTTTGTTTTTAAAAAGTTTAGTAAAGCCCGATCGGTCGTATTTCCCCCAATGGCTTCCATTTCATTATTAAATATACTTTCATTGTTATAGTAGAAAGATTCATAAATGTGAGAATAAAACTTTTCTTTTTTGATACTTTCAATATTTTTATAAGTTTTTAAATTTCCACTAATAAATTCAGTTACTTCTAGTTTTCCTTTGGTAAGTGTTCCTGTTTTATCAGTAAGTAAAACATTTAAACTACCAGCGGTTTCGATACCTACTAACCTTCTAACCAAAACATTATTTTTTAACATTCTTTTCATATTGCTTGATAATACTAATGTAATCATCATTGGCAATCCTTCTGGAACAGCAACAATGATTATGGTAACACTAAGCGTTAATGCATATAAAAGATGATTAAACATAATACTTCCATTTGTCAAGGTATTAATAATCGCCGTTTTATCAAAGTTATTGGCAATGACAATTACAGAAAACAAATAAGAAAGTGTAACTAGTATTGCCCCAATATATCCAATTTTACTTATGACACTTGCAAGACCACGAAGACGAATTTTTAATGGACTGGTTGGTTCACTTTCTTGAAGTTCACTTGCTAGTTGTCCATACACGGTATTATTTCCAACTTCAGTCACTTTCATATAGGCATTTCCATTATAGACAATTGTTCCACGATACACGAAATTTTCCTGCTTAGGAGTACTTCCAAATATGCTTGTTTTTTCTGTTTCTTTTGCTTCGCCATTAATGCTAGATTCATCCACATAAATTTGTCCTTCTACTAAATAACCGTCAGCTGGAATTTTATCTCCTGTATTTAGTAAAACGATATCATTCTTTACTACATCTTTAATTTCTATTTCTTTGATTTGATTATTTCTTTTTACTTTTACTTTTATTTTAGAAGCTTCTTCCCCTAATCTTTCAAAAGCTGCTTCACTACCATATTCCGAAATACTGGAAATAAAAGAGGCTAGAAAGATAGCGATTAAAATTCCAATCGTTTCAAACCAATCAAAACTTTTAAAGAGAATCACTACTTTGACGGCCAATGCAATCAGTAAAATTTTAATAATTGGATCTCCTAACGATTCTAATAAAAGTCTTAAAAAACTATTTTTTTTCTTTTTAGTTAATTCATTATCTCCATATTTTTTACGACTAAGGGTTGCTTCTTCTTCTGTTAATCCTTTTATGTTCATAAGTACGCTTGTCCTCCTAAAAAACTATATGTGGACAAACCTAAAAATAATACAAAAAAAAGAATCTTACGACTCTTTAGAAAAACTTTAATATATCTTGAAATGTAATATAAATCATTAATAGGATTAATAAGATAAAACCTACTGTATGGAATATATTTTCAATTTTTGCATCTACAGGACTACGTTTTATTTTTTCGATAATCATAAATAAAACTCTTCCTCCGTCAAAGGCTGGAAATGGCAATATATTAATAAATCCAACATTAATACTTAAGAAGGCAATGATATATACAACTTGTGCTATGCCAATACTAACAGACTGCCCAACCACTTCATAAATTCCTACTGGGCCCGATAGAGCTTTCAAGGAAATTTTTCCTGAAAATAAACTTGTTATTGTTAATAACATGGAATCTACAACACTACCAAATTTTTGAAAGGCATATTTTATACTTGGTATAAAACCATAGTGTTTTGTAGAATCAATTCCAAATCCAAATTGATTAGATTCTGTTCCATCTTCATTTTTCACTTTTTCTGGAACCACTTGGTAACTTTTTTTCGTTCCATCTGCTTTTTTTACAACAAATTCATAAGAATCATTTTTATTTTTCCGATATAAGGCAATTTGTAATTTATCCCAAGAAGATGACTTTATCCCATTAATCTCAACGATTTCGTCCCCAACTTCAATGCCAGTTTTAGAAATAGCAGAATCTTCTAAGATAGTCCCAATGATTGGTTTTGTCGTTGTAGAGCCATTAAAAAGAGCTAAGAAAAATAATAAGACAATGGCTAAAATAAAGTTATTTACAACACCTGCTACTAAGATAATTAATCTTTGTAACCATGGTTTGTTACACATAAATTTTTCTTTTTTTATTTTCTTATCATCCTCATAGACTTCTCCAGCCATAGAAACAAAACCACCAATAGGGAATGCACGTATATTATAATTGATTCCGTCTTTCCCCTTACGGTTATAAATCACAGGTCCCATTCCTAATGAAAATTCATAAATATAAACACCAAATTTTTTGGCCCAAATAAAGTGTCCAAATTCATGAACAAGGATAATAATTCCTAATATAAATACTAATAATAATAAAGTTATAAACCACATAATCTATTCTCCTTTAAATCCTTCCAAATATAATGATATATGCTAAAATTACAAATATTAAACTATCTACTCGATCTAGAATTCCACCATGTCCAGGAATCAAGTTACTATAATCTTTTATTTTATTTTCTCTTTTTATTTTACTAAAGACTAAATCTCCCAATTGACCGATGATGGATAAATACATAGTAAATCCAATTACTGTTAAAACAGATACTCCCCCAATTAAATTGCAATAAAATATTGATGCAACCCCAACAGCAACAATTGTACCACAAATACTTCCCTCCCATGTTTTATAGGGACTAATCACAGGAGAACATTTATGACTCCCAATAAGTTTTCCAATAATCATTGCAAATATATCTGTAACGATAGGGATTAAAATAAGATAGAAGAAATGCCAAATATCATAATTTCGAATTAAAATGAATGCGTTAAAAACAAGCCCTAAAAATAAAATACTTCCGCTTAGATACATAGCTTCATGAGCTGTATAAGTATCATTCTTATAAAATAAACAAGGTAGAAACATACAAAGTAGCGTTGTAGCAATCCCACGATAACTTAATCCAAAAGCAATCCCATACCCATCAAATTCAGAGAATATTAATAAAAGTAAAGATAGAATACTTAATAAAAGCATAAAATCAGGTATTTTTTTATGGTGTTCTTTTAAATCAATTAATTCTTTTAAAGCAAGTATCCCTATCATTCCACAAGCAACAATAAAGGGACGTTTTCCAATAATGATTAATGGAATTAAAACGAAAGCCATGATAATCCCACTAATGACACGTTTCTTCATACATTCATCTTCTTTCTTTTTCAGTATACTTTTCTATTTCTGAAAAGTCAATTTTTTAAATGGATTCTTCCTCATTTTCTTGTACATTTTGGATGTTCTCACAATAATTTGACTCTAAAGTAAGCATTTTATTTCCTATTATCATTGCATTTTTATCTATGCATTTTACAATGTTATACGTTTCAAATGCATATAATATAGCATGATTACTTTCTAGTTTCTCTCCATTACTTATTAATTTTTCTCCTGTCATCTTTTTTGATTCTAAAGCAAATTTTAAATCATAAATATTTTCTTCATTATATTTCACATACATGGAATTTAAACAACTACTATAATAAGTGTAGTCACTTGTCTGCGCTATTTTTTTTATATCCTTTTCACAGCTCTTATTTTCTACGACATTTATTGTAAATGCATCAAAGTTATCTGTACTGATAATTATTGCATCTCGCATAACTATTTTATTATTCGTTTCTAATTTTATGATTCTTCCCGTTACAATTACATTGTCATAGATTTCATATTTTTCATATAAATTAATATCTTTGTCTTTGTTTGCAATGACTAGAGAAGCATCTTTTAAGAAGGTGATTTGCCCTATTAAATTCGTATCTTTTTGTTCATAAGGTTGTAACGTTAAATATTCATTACCAAAAACTTCACTTACTTTTCCTTTTACGGTTACAAATTTATAGTGGTATTTTTCATAGTTACTAGAAATATTTGATAAAAAAGAATTAATTTCTTCTATAGGTACATCACCCGCACAAACATAATTTTTTTGATAAAAAGAATCAAACATATACTCTCCATTACAGTTATATACACGGTATAAAATACTATCGTAGGTCGACACTGTATTACTTGAAATCACTTCATAAGAAAAAATGGGAATTCGTTTTAAAAAATAAGTGCAAGCATAATCAATTCCATATAGTAGAAGCAATAAAAGAATGGAATATAAAATAATCTGTAATTTATAATGCTTTTTCCTATTTAAAATACCAACCGTTAAAAAAATAATTCCAAGTAAACTACTAAGTAAACGAAAAATACTATATCTATTGATACATAAAGGAATGATGATTAATACTAATCCTAATATTTTTAAAAGTAATGATTTCTTGTTCATTCTATCATCCTATCTATTTATAGTATAGCATGTACAACCATTTTCAAACAAAAAAAGTTAACACCAAAGTGTTAACTTGATACTAATTTTTATAAATTAGTTAATTGCATCTTTTAATTTGCTTCCAGCTTTAAATGATGCAACAGTTTTAGCAGGAATATGAAGTGGTTGTTTTGTTAATGGATTGATACCATCACGAGCAGCTCTTTTTTTAGCGCTGAAAGTTCCAAATCCAACTAAAGTTACTTTACCTTGTTTTTTTAGTCCTTCAGTAATCCCTTCTAAAGTAGCATCTAATGCACGAGCAGCATCAGCTTTTGTTAAACCAGCTTTTGCAGCAATTGCTTCTACTAATTCTTGTTTTGACATATTTTCTACCTCCCAATATTTTATTTTTTTATAAGAGCCATTAGCCTTACATACTAAAAATAGCAAAAAATATGGACAAAAGCAAGAGAAAATATGTAATTTGATAATTATATGACAATTGTTATTAGATTACTTGACCCTTTATTTACAATTTTTGTGACGGTTTGACTTAATTTATAACGCATATTTTCTGGCATTACAGATAATTTTGCTTGAATTCCTTCTTTCACAATTACATCTAAACTTCTACCAAAGATTTCACTCTTCCAAATGCTTTCTGGATCTGTTTCATAGTCTTTCATTAAATAATTAATTAATTCTTTACTTTGTAATTCACTACCAATAATTGGCTCAAAAGTCGATTCGACATTTACTCGCATTAAATGAATACTTGATGCCACTGCTTTTAGTTTTACTCCATAACGTGTTCCTTGTTTTACAATTTCTGGTGTAGATAAAGTCATATCTTTAAGCGTTGGATAAACAATACCATATCCCGTGCTTTTTGCCATCTTTAAAGCTTCTTTCATGCTGTCTAACTCTTCTTTTCCTTCTTTATAAGTTGCAAATATCTTTAAAAGTCCTGCTTTCGTTGTTACCATATCTCCCATTAAATCTTTTAGAACTTGGTTATATAATTCATCACTACTTTCTAAAGAAATAGTAACATTTCCAGTCGAAGTATCTACCTCGCTAATATAACTTTTAGAAATGATTTCACTATCATTAAATGAATTTAAAATATTATCCACATCTCTAATTTTATTGACAGTAACAACACTTTCTTTTATTTTTTCTAAATAATATTTTTTAATATAATGATTATTATCTAATACATGTACCCATTTTGGAATGTCCACTTTTATATCTAAAACAGGAAATTCATACAAAGCTTCTTTTAAAACATTTAGTATTTCTGGTTCATCCATTTCAGAAGCGTTTAAAGGTACAATTGGCACATCATAACTTGCACGAAGTTCATTGGCAAGTGTTACTGCTGTACTACTCATTTTATTTTTGGTATTTAAAACAACAATAAATGGTTTTCCTAATTCTTTTAACTCCGTGATTATTTTTTCTTCTGCTTCTACATAGTTTTCACGAGGAATTTCTCCAAATGTCCCATCTGTTGTCATAACAATACCAATAGTTGCATGATCTTTGATGACTTTTTCCGTTCCAATTTCTGCTGCTTCATAAAAAGGTACGGATTCTTCAAACCATGGTGTTTTTACCATTCTTGGGTTTCCATCTTCATCTACATGCCCATTGGCACCTTTAATAATATATCCAACACAATCCACAAGTTTGATATTTGCCTCAAACTCATCCACTTTGATTGTAGCACCACTACTTGGTACAAATTTCGGTTCGGTAGTCATAATTGTTTTGCCTTCAGCACTTTGAGGAATTTCATCTAAACATTTTCTTTTTTCATATTCATCACTTATATTGGGTACAACTAGATTTTCAATAAAACGTTTAATAAAAGTAGATTTTCCACATCTAACTGCTCCAACAACCCCTAAGTATATTTCCCCATTGCCTCTTTTAGCAATTGATTTAATTATTTCACTTTTTTCCATTTTACTAATCCTTTCATCTTTTCTATTTAACCCTATGAAAAAAGAAAGTTTTTTAGAACTTTCAATTTTTTTGTTTTTTTACAATATCTATTTTTTGTTTTTTATAAATACTCTAACAGTTCTTCAAATTCTGTATAACCCGATTCAGAATTTAAATGTCCACCATCGTCAATGACTATCTGTTTATCAGCAATACTATCAGCAAAATTTTTTTCAACTTCATATGTAACATACGGATCATTCTTTGTATAATAGCAAACAATATCATTACAATATCTTTTTATTTCTTCTAAATTGTCTAAATACATACTTTCGTTTACTGCATCATATTCTTCATCTATACCAAGATAATTGTTAAAACCACATACAAACACTAGTCTTTTAACTTTTATTTTATTTTCTATTAAGAACTTACAAATAAATACAGGTGCTATCGAATGAGCAAATATAATTGTATTTGTATGAATAACATTTGCTTCTACATAAGTTTTTAAAAGTTTAGACCAATTTTCATAATTTTGTTTTCCTACTCCAGTTGGAAAGTCTGGAGTATACACTTCTAAATCTTTCTTTTCAATTTCTTTTCTTAAATATGGGAACCAATTAACAAATGGGCTTCCAAAACTTCCGTGTATTAAAAAATAATTTTCTTTCATATTGAATCTCGCTTTCTATTTCTATTATAACACATACATAAATTAAATATGAAAACTTATCATTCATCGAATTCCTTGACTATTTTCGCTGAATGGAACTATCTTTTTCATAAAAGAGATCATCAGGTTTTAATTCAAAAATAGCAGCTATTCTTTTGGCCATATCATAATAAAGCCTTCTTTTTTTATGTTCAATTTGCCAATAAAAACATTTACTTATTTTTAATTTTTCTGCCATATCCGCATAACTATAATTCTTCTTTTCTCGCAATTTTGTTAATTTTTTATACCCTTTTATCATTTTTAAACCTCACTTATAAAAGTTTTATAAAATTATAGCACATTTTATAACAATAACCCACACATTTCCGTATTTTAAAATTTTTTAAGAGAAAATTATTATTAGGTGATACTATGTTTGGTAAACTAAAAGAAATACGTAAATATGAAGATTTAACACAAGAAGAAGTAGCTAAAATGTTAGGTGTTTCAAGAGCAACTTATGCGGGATGGGAATGTGGCAAAGATATTATCCCTCTTAAGAGATTAAATCAATTTGCTAACCTATTTCATACCTCACTCGATTATTTAGTTGGAACAAGCCCCGAAATTGAAATTATAGAAATAGAAAAACCGATTGATTACGATGTTGTTGCTGAAAATTTAAAAGCTTTTCGAGAAGAACATAAAATGACGCAAGAAAAATTAGCTAGTTCTCTTAATACAAGTCAGGCAAACATTCATAAATATGAAACGGGTAAATCTTTAATAACAACTTCTTATGCCTTAGAATTTTCCAAACAATATCATTATTCTTTAGACAAGCTCGTAGGAAGAAATAAAAACAACTAAATCAAATTAGCTGTTTTTTTAAAACATTTTATCAATATTTTTCGGTACTTTATCATTCACAATTGTACTAATTATTTTATCTTCTTGTTCCTTTGAAACATTTTTACCTGTCATTTTACTTAATGTTGCAATTACTTCTCTTAATGTACCTTCATCTTTCATATTTCCATCTTGTAACTTTTTTGCTAAATTCACTATCGTATCTTTGTTTACTTTCGTTTTCTTTTCTACTTTTTGAAAAAAGTCTTCTTTGAATTCCATTATACTCACCTAGTAGTATTATATGAAAATCCCCTATTTTGTTGTCTTTATTGATGGACTATCATCGTAAAAAATATCATCGGGTTTTAAATCAAATATGGAAGCAATATTCTTAGCCATATCATAATAAAGTCGGCGGTTTTGGTGTTCAATTTGCCAATAATAGGCTTTACTAATTCCTAATAAATTTGCCATATCTTTATAACTTAATCCCTTTTTATCTCTTAATTCTTTTAGATAATTCACACTACTTTTTATCATAAAATCCTCCGAGTATTCTTATGATACATTAAAATGATTTGAATGTCAATTTTGTGCAGTTGTAGTATGGTAGACTTACTTTTTCTAAGTATCTATATTTATATAAAGGAAGTGCAGTAATGACAATACAAAAGATTGTGGGTAATAATTTGAAGTATATTCGCTATCAATCAGGTTTATCACAAGAAAAATTTTATGGGCAATTTGGTTTAAATTATAGGTATCTTGCATGTGTAGAACGTGGTGAAATAAATGTATCTGTTGAATTTCTATATAATTTATCTAAGTTGCTAAAAATAGATATTAGAGAATTCTTCAATTCTGATGAATCTAGACAAATTCGTAAGAAAAGAATTGATGAAAGAGAAAAAACTTGCTAAAATGAACTTTACTTTTATATAAAATTGCATTATTATTTATTTAAGCGAGACACGACAAGTTCGTGCTTGCCAATGGCGCGCACCTCCATAAAGGATGGTGTTTTTTTCAACTCAAAATTCCCCCTGAAGCTATTTCACTATTCGAAGATAATTAAAAGTATGATTATTACTAGAAGAACAGTAATTAATAAATCCTTTTTCTTCACAAGTAACCACCCCATTTCTTTATAGATTGGAATGGCAGCGACCAGAACTTTTGTGTCTCGCAGCAATAACTTAACATATTTGAAATTATAAAACAAATTACCAATTTTAAAAATCCAAACAAAAATGACCCCAAATTTTTAAAATTTGCTTAGCCAATTTAGAAGAAAAAATAAAAATAGCTCTTCCAAAATCTTAAATTAATAAAATTAATTATTTTTAAATTTTAGAAAAACTATATTATAAATCTTCCTTATTATTTTTAAATTTTAAAATAATGGGTGTTCCTGTAAAATCAAAAGTTTCACGAATTTTATTTTCTAAATATCTTTCATAACTAAAATGAACTAGTCCTTTATTGTTTACCTTAAAAGTAAACTTTGGTGGTTTATTATCTGTTTGACTTACAAAATATATTTTTAAACGCTTTCCTTTATAAGAAGGTGGCTCATGCATAGCAACAGCATCTATAATTACATTATTTAAGTCGCTCGTTTTCACTTCTTTTCTATTATTTTCATAAGCAGAAATAATAGCAGGCATTAACGTATGAATTCTTTTTTTCGTTTTGGCTGAAAGAAAAACAATATTGGCATAAGAAGCAAACATAAAATGAGATTCTAAATTTTTTTTCCATAGTTTTATTTCGCTATTTGGATCATTCACTGTATCCCATTTATTGACAGCAAGTATGATTCCTTTTCCTGCTTCAATAGCATAGGACAAAATATGTTTATCGTGTTCAATAATTCCTTCTTCGGCATTTACAACTAATACACATACATCACTTCTATCAATGGCTTTTAAACTACGAAGCAAACTGTATTTTTCAACATTTTCATAAATACGTCCTTTTTTACGCATTCCAGCGGTATCAATGGCTACATATTCTTCTTTATTATAAATAAAAGGAGTATCTGTAGCATCTCTTGTTGTTCCTGCAACTTCACTTACAATCACACGTTCTTCATTTAATAAAGCATTGATTAAACTACTTTTTCCTACATTTGGTCTACCAATAAAACAAAATTTTAAACGATTGTCTTCTTCTACATTCGTCTCTTCAAAATCTTTTGTGATTTCTTCTAATAATTCATTAAAACCTAAATTATGAGAGGCACTAATTCCTAAAACGTTAGGAAAGCCTAATTCATAAAAATTATAGACAACTTCTTCTCTTTTCTTATTATCAATTTTATTGACAGCCACAATTACCTTTTTATTAGTTTTTCGAAGCATGTCACGTATTTTTAAGTCACTGCTACTTAGCTCTTCTTTTCCATCCACAACAAAAACAATTACATCCGCTTCGTCTATTGCGAGTGTTGCTTGCATTAGAATATCTTTATTCCAATTGTCATTTCCATCTTCTATACCACCGGTATCAATAAGTAAAAATGCTTTGTCTTTGTATTTTACATCTCCATAAATGCGGTCTCTTGTTACACCAGGAGTGTCTAACACAATGGATTTATCTTCTTTAATTAAACGATTAAAAATAGTTGATTTCCCGACATTCGGTTTTCCAATTAAACACACTGTCTTTTTCATCGTATACACTCCTTTTTTTGCTCGTTATCATACCATATTCATTTATTTTTCGCAAACAGATACAGGATCTCCAGTAAAATGAACATAAATTCGATTGTATTTTACATAGACGGTAAAACTCATATTATATAAATCTTCGGACACTTTATCTCGAGGATCAACTATATAAGGCATTGTATCTTGATCTTTTTTTAAATACCCTTTTTCAACTAAGTCTTTTACTTGCATCGTTTGACTAGGCAAATTAGAAAGTGTTACCGTTTTTGATGCGTCTGTACTATCTGGACCTATATAGGTATATTTTCCCGTAAAACTCTCTTTGGCATCTTCTCCATATAATGCAGCAGCTGTTTCAATAGAATCAATTTTAGAACAATACATTTTCTTTTTTAATCGATTCGAAATGCTAACAGTACTTGGTACAGCAATAGAGACTAAAAGTGCTAAAACTACTATTACTGCTAATAATTCCACTAAAGTAAAACCCTTGTTATTTTTCATATTCTCACCTAGTTTAAATTATAGCACAAAAAATGCAATTAAAATGAAAAAAAGCTTTTTTCGTGTTAAAATTTTAGTAAGAAATGAAAGGAGTATTATTCTTATGAAAAAAAATAAAATGATTTATATTTTTTTAGTAATTATCTTTTTGTTCATTTTAAGTGCTTTTATCTATTTTGTAAGAAAAAAAACACAAAATGTTACTTATGATAATAATTATAACCAGACATATTCTTATTTACTCGATGAAAGTTATTTTTTAGAAGAAAAGGAACTGCCATTTAATCAAACCTTTATTAAAAATGAAGAAGAATATCAAGATTTAATTCATTATTATAATATAAGTAATGAACTTAGTGCCGATGCTTTTAAAAATTATAATTACATAGTTGACATTATATCCATTAAACCTTGTGCAGAAACGATCAATGGTATTAAAAATATCAACATTTCTAATGAAAAAGTTACAATAACAATTGGATATGATGGTGGTTGTAGAGTTTGTAATTCAACATATAGCTTATTATTAATACCTATTCCCAAAAATGCACTTTCTGATGCTTTTGAAATTGAAAATGATTACGTTTTAGAAAATCAATATGATTGTTATCCAATTGTTGTGTATAAGCCTTTACTTTATTTATATCCTCAAAAAACAACAAATGTGACTGTAAAATTATTGAAACATGAAAATTTAACTGCTACTTACCCTAAATATGAAGATGATTGGAACGTTTTAGCTTATCCAAATGGAGATTTAATTGATCTTAAAACAAATCGTAGCCTTTATGGACTATACTGGGAAGGAATAACGAATCAATGGCAAAAAACGAATGTTGGTTTTGTCATTAAAGGAGAAGATACTATTTCTTTCTTAGAAGAAAAATTAGCAATTCTTGGCTTAACAGAAAGAGAAGCCAATGAGTTTATTATCTATTGGCTTCCTAAATTAGAAAGAAATACATACAATTATATAAGATTTGTTACTTTAGAAGAAATTAATGCAAGCATGCCATTAGAAATTACTCCTGTACCTGATACTTTAATTCGAGTTTTAATGATTTATCAAGGCTTAGAAGAAAAAATTGATGTAAAAGAACAAATGTTAGAAACCCCTTTAAGAACTGGTTTTACAGTTGTAGAATGGGGAGGAACAGAAATCGTTTAATGAATCAATAAATTTTGTAATATAAAATATTGCATCAAAAAAGGAAATCTAATTTCCTAAAATGATTCAATATTTATTTTTACTTTTTTATTGTCATGTAAATAAGAATAGGCTTGTACTAAAGTTCTGATTGCTTTAGCTGTATTTCCTGATCGACCAATAACAGCTCCCATATCTGATTCCTTGACAAGGACTTCTAAGTTAATGAACTCTTCATCGCTTCCAATTTCTTTTACACTTACCATATCACTATCTAGAGCAATACTTTTAACAAGAAAAAGTGTATATTCTACAATATCCATATTACTTACCTGCTTTTTTTGATTCAGCAAATTTTTTCATAATTCCTTCTTTAGAAAGAATATTTCTTACTGTTTCTGTTGGAAGTGCTCCATTATTTAACCATTTCATTGCCTTTTCTTCATCAATTTTTACTTCTGCTGGATTAGTAATTGGATTATATGTTCCAACTACTTCTAAAAATCTACCATCTCTTGGAAATCTTGAATCAGCAGCAACAATACGATAAAAAGGTCTTTGTTTTGCTCCCATTCTTTTTAATCTTAATTTTACAGCCATTTTCTTTCCTCCTTTAAAATCAATCCTAGTATAGCATAGAGGAAAAGTAGTGTCAACATAATTTGGTTGACACTACTTCAAATATTCCTCATCAATCTCATCAATTGCTTTTTCTTCACTTTCAGATAATACTTCTTCTTCATTAATTACTTCGTATTCATCTTCCTCTTCTTCGATAGAAACTTTGATTTTTGTATCTCCTATAATTTCTACTCCTAATTCTTTTTCTACATTAAGTTTAACAACTCCGTTATCAACAGAAACATTTGTCACGGTAGGTTGCTTTAAACTACGAACAATAATTTCTTCATTATTTGTAAGCACGGAATTATCTTTTAAATGAACAGGCATTCTGTCTTGATAGCCAAAAGTATTTGTACTTACAGCTGTTTTTGTATCATTATCATAAGAATACCAAACATTTATATCAAAAGAACCATCAATTCCTACTACCCCTCCATTATTCACTCCATTGAATCTATGATTGATAACCCAACATCCTAAAATTGTATCTGGTCTTAGTTCTGGAGTGATTGAAAATTCATTGGTGCTTGTTTTTTTAGCTTTGCCGATTATGGCTTTTGTCACAATTTCTTTAAAATTAGACATTTGTAACCCTCCTCTAATTTAATGTATGCAAATGAAACTCAATTGTTCACAAGTAATCTTGTTATTTTTTTATGTTTGTGATAGGATAATACAAGTTTATGAGGGGTTTTTACTATGGAGAGACTTTATAAAACCGAAAATGAATTAAATCAATTACCTTTATACTATGAAAAGAAAACGAATGAAGCAGCAATACTTGATTATAATAAAAAGGAAATCATTAAACGTTTTCATTCAATGAATGAAAATAAAGTATATACTTTATACGAAATCGATCGTCAAAGACATGATTTAGAAATGGTAGAAGAATTACTCCTTTTCCAAAAAATAGTAGTTGTGTATTTTGATATTCAAGGCATTTTAATAGAGAAAGGATATTGCACAAATCTAAAAAAATATTTGAAAGAAGAAACCGTTTCCTTTAACGATATTGTTATTATTCTTCAAAACTTAGGTCGCGTTTTAGAAAAACTAAAATGGATTCGAGAAAAAGAAGGAAAATTACAAACTTTTTTCATTGGAGATTTGCAAGAAAGTAATATTTTGGTAGATCCACTAACGAAGCAAATTCAGATTTGTGATACAGATAGTTGTAAAATTGGCAAAAATAAACCTTTTCTATCTAAATATTTAAATTTTCTTAACACTTATACTTATGTAAAAAAATGTTTATCTAATAAATATCCTATGACTAATCATACTTTTATACCTAATTGTAATACAGATCTTTATTGTTATGTAGTCCTCATTTTAAAATTTTTATTTCATATGGATATAGAACTTTTAAACTTCACTGATTTTTATCAACAACTTTATCTATTAAAAAAGCAGGGACTTCCTGAACCTTTATATCAAATTTTTATTAATTTATATAATAATGTTCCTAATGAAAATCCTTATAAATTTTTAGATACCATCCCCGAATCATTTGAAAGAAAAATTATTTTGTAAAAAAACGCTTAGTGAATCTAGTTTGATCAACTAAGCAATTTCTATTGTTCATACCAATTTTTATACAAATCAATATTCATACTTGTAGGCATAGGATTGGGTAAATCAAATGTTGTTATTAATGGAATTTTAAAAGCTGTTCCAAATAGAAGGGCTGCACCAGGACGAAGGGATTTTACTTTTTCTATATCATCTACTGTAACATTTGATGATATAGATGTAATTATTTTTATATCTTCTGGATAATACATTCTAAAAATGATGAAATTAGAGCATTGACTTAAAGCAGATGAGGATAACTCACAAATTCTTTGGGTAATTAACCCTAATATTAAACCGTATTTTCTACCTTCTTTAGCAATTCGATCAAATATATTGTATCCAATGACATCAATATCACCATCTTTTTGAATGTATCGATGTGCTTCTTCAATGATAATATTAATTGGAAAACTGCCTCTTTGAGATAAACCTGTAGAAAATTTGTAAAATATTTTAGATAATACTTTAACAATCACTTTAGCAAAACGATCATCAATATCTTTAAAACTCACATCAACAATTTGAGCAGATTCTCCATTCAATGCTGTAAATATTTTCTTTACATAATCATTTCTACTAATGAATCCTTCATATTCAAAGTATTTTCTTTTATCCCCTGTAATAATACTATATAGTCTCGTTTTCAAAATATTTAACTTTTCGTTTACAGTATTACTTGTAAAGCTTCCTTCACTCACGATTGCAAATTCTAATGCATAATATAAGTCATCTAAAGTATATTCAATTTGTTCAATAGCTATTTTATCAAGATCCACTTCCGAATATTGTTTTAAATATGCTACTAATATTTCCAAAGAAGATAGTTTTCCTTGAGCATCAATATTTAAACATTGTCGTATGGTTCGATTATAACCAGGTTGAACAATCACTGTTTCTGAATTAATTTCATTGGTATGAAACTTTGCTAAAAAAGCTAAGGCTTGATCTCTAAGTTGTTGTGCAGGTTTCCCACTAGATAACATGTCTAAGAAGGCCTTGGCAATAATGTCATTTTTATATTTGTTGCACAGTTCATTATTGTTCTTAAATATGTAAACATATGTCAAGGTTTTTTCAATGGTATTAATTAATTCTGGATCACTTAAATTCAAAAGTAAAGCTAAATCATCTGCCTCTAAAAGATAGGGAGGAATTTTAATGATTTCTTCCGCTTCAAACGCTTCATTACTGGTTGTATAATTCTTCACATTAATTCTTTCATAAGTATTTATCTCTGCAAATGCACTTTTATATTCTCCATAGGCATCAAATACAATAAAATGACTTTTTGTTGGATTTTTTTTGTTTGCAGCAAACATATTTTGAAATAGTCTCGCAACACCACACGATTTACCACTTCCGGTATTTCCAACAACAGCAAAATGATTAGAAAATAAATCATTAATATGTACAGAAATATTAAAACCGTCAAAGATATTTGATTTTCCTAATAATAGGTTTTGTGGTAATAAAACATCTTGGCTACCAATGATATATTCCAATTCTTCTTTATAAATGACTCTACAACTTGATTCAATCGTAGGAAAATTCTCTACTCCCGGAATAAAGGTGTTATTTTTTATTTCTCCAATAAGAACGATTTGAAATTCTGCTTCATTGACAAAAATAATTTCTCCTACTAATTTTTGTTTTTGATTTTCAAAGATAACGTAATATCCAATTATATTGATTAAAGATATTTTTTTTAAATTTTCTACTTTGATAATTTTTCCATCGATTTTTAAGATTTTACCTAGCATCAATGTCACCTCTATTTTTTCTAGTTTTATTATAGCATACGGCTAACTTTTTCTGCAATGTAAAAAGATTGTAAAAACAATTTTACATTTTAATGTATTCCAAATAAAAAAACAGAAGATTTTTTATTTTTCTTCTGTTTTATTTCATTAGCAGTAATTTTTTGAATAAATTCTTCTAATGGCAGTTCCAACAGTTTGACCTAAAGTCAAAATTGTGGATACTGCTCTAGATACAGCATTTAAGAATGTTGCAGTAATAGCTCCACCTTTTACTTCATATAGTTCAACTTCATTTAATTTCATAAAAACCTCCTTCTTAATGACATTTTAATGGACGAACAATTCCATCAATTACACCCGCTATAAACACACCAACAGCACCAATAGCAGCTAAAAAAGCGTAACTGATTCCTCCTCCAATAATATTTTCTAATTCTTTTTCGTTTAATATCATGTTTTTTCACCTTTCTACTATTATTTTAAATATTTTTGTAATGACTCTTTCTTTGTTTTTAAAAATTTGTAATTTAACAATTTCATTGTTTTTCCCTTCATATTCTTTTACTTTTAGTATTGCTTTTTGAAAACCATTATTGTTATTATCAAGAATTACTTCCTCTAAATCTATACTTTCTACAAAATATTTTTCTCCATTTATTTTTATAAAGTCATATTGTAAATTTTCTGCTATTTGTAAATAAAATTGTAAAGAACACATTTCATCGTCACAAACAGTTTGGGCATTTATATTAGATGTATTATAAGTATAATAGGTAAAGGCATAGTTCAAGAGAAATAATAAGGAAATCAATATAACTACAATTATAATACTCTGTTTTTTTACGCCTTTATTTAGATAACTATTTAAGTTGTATTTTAAATATTCTTTCATGCAACTTCTCCAAAATGATATACTTTATCAAAATAGTTATCATGATCTTTATGACTTACATAAATAATGGTTTTGTTTTTAAAGTATTTTTTTATATTTTTGATAATTTTAATTTCCAATTCATTATTTAATTCGCTTAAGGCTTCATCTAAAATAAGAATTTGGAAATCATTTAATAAAGCTCTTGCTAAAATAATTCTTTGTTTTTCGCCTCCTGAGATATTTATAGAATCTTTTGCTAAAAAAGTTTCATATCGTAGGGGCTTTTTATTCACAATTTCTTCAATTTCACAAATGTTAACAATTTCTTTAAATTTTTCTTCTTCAATACTTCGATCAAGAAGAATATTATTTTTAATCGTATCTTGTATTAACATTTCCTTTTGACTTACATAAGTAATATTTTTTCTAACTGTGTTTAAACTATAGTCGTTCAGACTCACTTTCCCTATTTTTATATTATTATTTTTTACTTCTTTCAAACGACTAATCATTTGACACAGTGTACTTTTTCCACAACCACTCGCCCCTTTGAATAATACAAAAGTATTTTCTTTTATTTGCATATTAAAATTTGTAAATATTTTAGAAAATGGGTTGTAAGAAAAAGTTAAATCCTTTATTTCTATGTCTCCATTTTGAAACTCATTAAAGCCGATATCTTCTTGTTCTTCAGAAATATTATAAAAATCATTTAGTTTGCGAATGCCAACTTTGACATAGTTATAATTTGGCATTATATTTATCATACTTTTAAAAGGACTGATAAAAAATGCGATTAAACTTTCAAAAGTTATCAAATCTACAAGACTTAGATTATGATTTAATATTTCAATTAAACCAAAAGAGATAATACTAAAACTTAAGAGTTCCTCAAGAGAAAATACTATACTGCTCGTATTTAAAATACTTTTATTTAACTTATGTAAGTTTTCTAAATATTTAAATAAATACTTTTCTACTTTTTGAAAAACCAAAGAAATAATATTTAAATTTTTTAGCGTTATAAAGGAATCAATATTTTCTACAACGGTAGATTGGAAGTTAATTTCTGATTCATTTACATTTAGAGCTTTTTTGTATAATAGTTTACCAGAGATAATTCCACAAATTACATAAACAAAAACAAATAAACAAAGAATGAAAAAAAGTGTTTTGTTTAAGTAAAATAGAATAATCCCAACACTAAAAGCTAAGATAGAATCAAGAAATATAGTAATCATGATTTCAGAGAAAACATCTTTTATATTTTCTAGTTCTTTAATTCTTACCATAATTTCCCCTGTCGTCCTATCTTTAATAAAATAATTAGGAAGCAAAAATAAATGTTTTAAAAAATCATAATAAATAAGTCCATCAAAATTTTTATTTAACATTATTTTAAAATAATTACGAAGATAATAGACTAAAATTTTTATACAGTAAAGGAATAAGAATAGAATGATTAAAACATGCGTGATTTTTTTATCTTCGTTTTGATTTAAAAAATAAATTCCTATTTTAAAATAAAATCCAGTAAAAATAGTAATTAAAGTTAGAAAAGTAGTCCAAAGCATAATTTTTAAAACTGTTTTTCTTTCTCTTTTTAGAATATTCTTAATTATTTGAACTAAATGATTTTCGGTAGTTATATTTGGTAATTGGTTTTTGGGGTAAAGAATTATTATATTTTTAGTCCAAATAGTTTCAAATGCAATTCTTTTTAGTTTTACATTTCCTTTTGCTGGATCCATAACATATACATGTGATTTTGTAACTTTATAAATCACTAAAAAATGATTTAAATTATCCACCACAACATGTGCTATGGCTGGAAGTATGATATTTTCTAAATCATTTATTGTATCAAGCTTAATACCATAAGAATCAAATCCATAACTTGTAGCTGCTTTGACAATTTGATAGGCACTTGTCCCTTCCATAGACGTTTGCGTATCTATTCTAAGCTTCTCGATGGGAATGTATCCACCATAGTATTTGATTATAGAAAGTAAAGAACATACTCCACAGTCTTTTAAATCTTGTTGTCTTACAATTATATTTTTTTTCATCTTTTTTTGCCTCCTATAAACATATATACACCGTAAATTTGTGTTTTCCTTTTTTTTGAAGCAAAAAATTTATATGAATTCATTTTTTTAATCCCATAAAAAAATCTTCCAACAAAGGAAGATTGATTTATATGATTATATTTTATAAAGTTTTGTATTCCTACGAGAAATTGTAAATACACCAACGGCTAATGCTATTCCAGCAAAGATAACAACATATGGTAAAAAATTTCCTGTTTGAGGGTTATCTAAACATTGACTATTATATACACTTTCTGTAACTACGCTTCCGTCTTTACCATAATAAGTACCCTCTACAATTTTACAAGAATATTTTTCAGTTACTTCTACTGGATCTCCACAACCATAACTACCATCTTCTGTATAACAAGGAGTGAATTGAACAGCACATTTTTCTGCAGTATTGTCTACGTTAAAAACAATTGTAGCAATTGTGAAGTTTGAACTTGATACACTTGTTGATGCCGTAAAACTTAAATTAGTTCCATTTGAATAATCTGTCCAAGGACTACTTGCTGTAATTGATTTAATTGACATATTTTGTAATGTTAATGTTGCTGTAAATCTTGAAATGGAACTTCCATTTGTTGCACTTCCTATAATATAACACGTTTCTGTTACACTTCCATCTGCTGCAGTAACTTTTTCATCACATCTAAATCCTGAGAAATCTAAAGCTGCATTAACTCCCATTGGTACTACTACCATCATTGCTAAAACGATTAAGCCTATCACTTTTTTCATTTTATACCTCTTTCTACTTTACTATTATTATGTCTTAATTATAACATAAAAATTCATAAATGCTATATTTTTTTATAAAATAGTGTAAATACTATGTTTTCTTAGTAAATTAAGTATACAAAATGAAATAAATTCGCTTTTTTACTATTCTTTTGCTTTCAATTTTTTTAATTCATCATAATATATAGTTTCCGCTATTGTCACATAAGGTATTGTCCAAATAAGCCCAATCCCTAAAGTAATGATAGATAATAAAATCCAACCTAAAAAACTTAAACAAAATACGACATAGTCCCATTTAAAACCATGCATCATTTCTTTACTTTGTTGCAAATATTCCATTGGCAATAATTCAGGATTATCCACGTAAATTAGATATACCATAGAATAACTTATTGCAGCAATGATTCCTGGAATAATCAGTAAAATACACCATAAAAAACAAAGGACTGCTACTAATAGACTTATAGTTACTATTGGTAAAATTTTTCCAACATAGAAAAAGATATCTTCTCTTCCATAATCTTCTCCTCGAACCATTTTTAATACATAGGCATAAAAACCAACAGATAATGTCATTGTAAAAAATGAAGCTACTAACGAAAGGCAACTATAAATAATTGTCCCTTTATCAAATAACAATTCAATTACAAAACTACATAACAGAGTAATTAAAATTATAATTAAGTAGCCACTCCAAAATTTTTTTAAATTTTCCTTCATTATCTCTTTTGCTTTTTCTTTAATTTCTATTCTATTCATACGTTCTCCTTTATTCTATTATATTTAATAAGTTCCTTTTAATCAATATTTGTAATCTCTTTTAAAATAGTAAGATACTTTTCTTCTTTTTTATTCCCATTATTCAAAAATTTCTCACTATCTTCCTTTGCTTGTAAAAGAATTTTAAAATCTCTTCTTAAATCAGCAAGTTTAAATACCATATCGCCACTTTGTTTGGTCCCAAATAAATCTCCTTCACGACGCATTAAAAAATCTTGTTCACTAATATAAAAGCCATCATTACTTTCTTCCAAAACTTTTAAACGCTCAATATCATGGTTACTAATGAGATAACAATAAGAATCTAAATCATTTCTTCCTACTCGCCCTCTTAATTGATGTAAAGTGGCTAGACCATACATTTCAGCATTAAATATAACGATAGTTGTAGCATTTTTTACATCTACTCCTACTTCAATTACCGTTGTCGCAATTAAAATTTTAATATCACCATTTTTAAATTTATCCATAATTTCTTCTTTTTCGCTTGCTTTTATTTTCCCATGTAATACAGAAGTTGCTACTTTATTATTAAAGGCTTTGTCAAAACTAGATTTTAAACTTTCTACATCATGAATTTGTCTTTCTTCATTCTCTTCAATCGCTGGAGCAACAACATATACTTGATGTCCTTTTTTAATTTCTTCTAAAACATTCAATAAAACTTCTTTTAATTCACTTTCTTTTTTTACAAATGTTTTTATTTCTTTACGTCCATTCGGTTTTGTTTTAATAATACTTGTATCCATATCTTGGTAGATAGTTAAGGCATAAGTTCTAGGAATAGGTGTCGCACTCATGTAAATAATATCTGGTTTTACTCCTTTATTTTGTAAATTGCCACGTTGGTTTACACCAAAACGATGTTGCTCATCCGTAATTACTAAGCCTAGATTTTGAAATGCAACATCTTCACTAATTAGGGCATGTGTACCAATAATCATATCAATTTCACCATTTTTTAATTTGGTTACAATTTCATTATGTTCTTTTTTCTTTTGACTTCCCACAAGTAATGCTACATTGACAGAATAAGGTTCCATTAGTTTTTTTATAGTTTCATAGTGCTGCGTTGCTAATATCTCTGTTGGAGCCA
This sequence comes from uncultured Muribaculaceae bacterium, assembly GCA_964430695.1. GTDB lineage: Bacteria > Bacillota_I > Bacilli_A > RF39 > UBA660 > MGBC108787. The sequence goes on from CAYSFO010000012.1 coordinate 23,770, forward strand.
TTAAAGCACTTTGATATCCACTTAGAATATTGGCATACATCGCAATGGTTGCAACAATGGTTTTTCCACTACCTACATCGCCTTGTATTAGTCTATTCATTCTTTTCGTACTTTTCAAATCATGTAAACATTCCTCTACCGCCTTTTGTTGATCAGATGTTAACGTAAAAGGAAGATTTTTAATAAATTCTTTTACTTTTTCTTCTTTATATTCTCTTTTTAAACCGAGTACTTTATTATTTTTAAGTTTTAAAAAATTAATCTTTAGCATGAATAAAAAAAATTCTTCATAGATTAAGCGTAATTTTGCTTGTTTTAAAGTCTGTATATCTTTCGGATGATGAATAATTCTTACCGCCTCTTCTTTCGATAAAAAATGATATTTTTCTTGGATTTCTTCTGGAATATAGTCTGTACAATTGAAAGGCATTTCTAGAGCAGTTTGAATATAGTCAATTAAATTACTATTTTTAAGTCCTTTTATTATATGGTACACCGGCTCTACTTTTGTTTCATTTAACCAAGAAAGCTTTAAATCATTTGCAACAAAAGTATTTTTCTTTCTATTGTATTTACCAACTAAGGTAATATTTTTCCCAACATCTAAATGTTTGTATAAAAAACCACGATTAAAAATCGTAACATTAATTAATAAACTATTAGATAACGCTTTAAAACTAAGTCGATTTAAGTTTCTTTTTATATAGGATAATTTTGGTGTCGATTCAATAGTTGCATTAATAGTAACTACATTATCTTCTTCACAATCGTTTAAATCAATTGGTTTATAAATATTATAACGATATGGATAATAAACGATTAAATCTTCCGTTGTATAGATATTTAATTTATTTAATAACGTTACTGTCTTAGGACCAACTTTTTTTAACATTTGTAATTCCATTTGCATGCACCCTATTCCATTGTCTCCATTATAACAAAAAAGAGAACAAATGTATACTTTTCTTATAAAATAACCTTGTATTTGTAATAGTACATATACCTTTCTTCTTTTATTTTATTAGGTTTAAAGACCGTATTTTCGAAATAAAACAAAAATTGTAAAAAAAAATGAAATTTTTGTTAAAAAAATGTTGACAAAAATAACCTTATCAATTAGTATATAAATCACCAATTCACTGAGAAGGCGAATTGGTGCTAGTATCACACTAGTCAACCCCTTTTTATTCTTTTAGAAGCTGTCTTCAGGGGGCAGCTTCGAATGTGGAATTTAAAAGTACTAACAAACCAGTTAGTACTTTTTCTTTTTTATTAATTTCATTAGATTTTCTAATCATTTTTTTGCTTCTTTCTTTATAGATTTTATTATTAATACTTCAGATAACAAAGAATAAGGAACACCCTTTGCATTTTTTTAAGATACTTTAATAATGATGGCATGACTATTTCAAAGAAATAATTTAAAATTCATTTTCTTTCTAAATGTAAGTAATCAAAAAGAGCAATCTCTTGCTCAAAAATATTATTTATTTTTTAACTTTCATAACTACAACAATAGCATCTTCCAAAGTTTTCTCAATTTTATCATCAATTATGCCTAATTCATTTACCGAGTAAAGTTCATCTTTCATTTCACTAAATTTATGGATTTCAACTAATTCAAAACCAACAGCACCAAAGAATTTTCTTATATGATTTTCATCTTCAAAACGATCATTCAAATTATTTCTTGAAGTAATACTTGCTAAATTCTTATTAAAATCTGGTAGCGCCTTATCTTGTGAATTCATAAACTTTTTAGGTGTTACATCACAGGTAATCCAAATGCCATCATATTTAGATAATAAGTCATAAATGTTTTGTGCAACTTGTCTTTTCTCATCAAAAGTTAAATATCTTAATAAACCTTCATTAATTACTGCAATTGGTTCATTAGTTTTAAAATAACTTTCTATCTTTTTAAAATCATCATTTTTTAATGCATTACCACTAATAATATTTAAATTGTCAGGAATATTTTTCTCAATAGAATACAATATTTCTTTCTTATTTTTAGTAACATTTTCTAAATCCAATTCAACATAATTATATCCCTTTTTTGAATAGATTAGTCCTCTTGAAGAATAGCCAGATGCTAATTCTAAAACTTGATTAACATTTGACTTATTTAAAAGCTTGTTAGTTAATTTATACCTTGCTTCTATTTCTGGGGCTAACATTTTATTTAAAGTTACTTCTTCATTACAATGATTTTCTAACCAATTATAAATCTCTTTTTCGTAAGGTATATCTGTAAAAATTCGTGGATACGAAGTTACAATAGCAGTAGGGCTTATCTCTTCATAATCTTTATCATTTATAAAATGCTTAAATTGTTTGACTAGTTTAGCAGGATAAATTTCATATAAACCAAATGTATCAACTTCCAATTCAAATGGAGTAAAATTCTCTAATATTTTTTTCTTCATTGTAATTATTTTAGTATAATCTTTATCTATATGAATGGTAATATGAAAATTAAAGTTCTCAAGATTATATTTTTTGCTTGGTAACCTTTGATATATTTTTGATTGTAATAATTTTAATTCTTCACTTTTTTCAATACCTAAACATAATACAAAGCTATTTTCTTTTCCATTCATTATTTCTATATTGTTGATAAGTATTTTTAGTTTAGGATATTCTATTTTTGATAATTCATCTATAACTTTCTCTTCATATGAAATATCCCACGCTGACAAAGTAAAGTGATAAGGAAGTGTATCTGCTTCTTCACGGTTATCGACTTTTTTTCCAAATGGAACTTTGCACAATTTATCATTTATTTCTTTTGTATAATGTTCTATTTTTTCTAAACTAATATCATTAAAAATAGAAATAAAAGTTATTCTTTCATTCATATAAAATAGCCCCCCTATTATATTTCAAAATCTAATAATAATGGTAAATGATCTGAAGAATTATTATTTAATGCTTTAAAATCATTTACTTTTACTTTGTCATTTACAAATATATAATCGCATACTAAATCTCCCTTATCTAATCCATCATTAAATGTAGGTCTAGTAGTTTTAATGTTATATTTATCAATTAAATTATTCATTTTATTGTTAATTAATTTAATGCTTTTTGTATTTGGCAATAAATTAAAATCTCCTAAAACTATACAAGGAATATCATATCTGATTTTTGATAAAATAAATTCAGATTGAGCAATAGTTCTTTCATCACCAACTTTATCTTTATTCCAAATTCCATGAACATTTATAATTTGTAATTCTTTTCCATTAATATCTAATATTGCATTTTGAATCGAACGGCACCAATCTTTTTCACGAAATTCAGTAACATCATATTCATATCTATATTCATTATAATAAAACTGATTAGCATGATATTTAATATTATATTTTGATAATATTAATGAGCCTTGTTCGGCATTGCCACCAAAATCTCCTGTTATAATTCCATTTTTCGAAAAACCTTTTGCAATAAATAATGGAGCAAATTCATTAAATTTATAATTTTTGATTTTGATAAGTTTATTTTTTGATTTATACATTTCAAAACAAGATTCATCAACACCATTCATAACCTCTTGTAATGTACATATATCAGCATCTTCCTTTTCTAGTAACTTAATTACTTCATCATTATTATCTAATTTTATACACATATTTAAATTTAATAATTTCATCACAATCATCTCCAATTAATATAATTTTACCATATTTTTAAACATTTATTGGTAGTAAGGTTAAATTTTCTTTGGCAAATGTTAATTCTTTTTGTTAAAAAAAGTTCATAATATCAAGTATTACGAACTTTTACTTATCTTCGCACAAAGGTGTGCGTAAATTTTTAATTATGGGGCGATTACTAAAAGGGTACCGCACACCAATTTCATACATCTAACGAACTTATTATAACATCTATAATTCGGCATGGCAAATAGATTTTAGCATAAAATTAATCAAAGTAATCATATATTTTTTTAAACTCTTTTTGATAATTAACAATATAAATAAAGCATTGGTTTAAGAGTATACTGACATCCTTATCATTTCTTGTTTTTTCTAATACTAGTTTTTTTAAATTTTGTTTAGTAAAAGATTCATCTAATATGACAATGTCATAATATTTCTTATCGTTATCAACATTATGTAATTTTTTTAAAATATTGTTTTGCAAATATTCTAAATCTTTAAGTTTGAAATCATGATTTTCTAAATACTTTTTTACAAGCCCATTGCTTTTTTTAAACTCATATACTTCCTCAATAGTCAATTGAGTTAAAAAATGTTCTATTCTCTTATAAAATGAATTAAATTGGATCATATTCTTTGATATAACAAATATATCTGAATTAATATTTACAAGAATTTCACGAAGATAATTTGCAATTATTAAATCAAAAATATCTACATCTTCCCAACTAAATAAACAAAATTCAAAATTGTAATAAACATTATTCTTTTTCATAATTTACTTATTTTCCTCACTTAATCTTTCATTTTCTAAGCGAAAGATTTTTTTAGTTGATAAATCTTTAAAAACAATAGAAAAGTCATCCCAAACATCTACTGAATTATTGCTTATTCTAATAGCAGTTAATGCTTCAATATAATTGTAGTCTATCATTGTCTTTTCATGTATATAGCTTTTAATGCTTGCATAAAGTGGAATCTCCTCTTCAACAGCTTTATTTAATTTTTTCTTTCTCATAATCTTAATATAATTTGATGATAATATAAACGGACGATAAAGGCATAATGAACTTGTGGTTTGCGAAAATATTTATGGTGATATTATGTTTGACCGAATTAAAGAATTAAGAGAATATGAAGATTATTCTATGAGCCAAGTTGCAAATAAATTAAATGTTTCTAAAAGTACATATTCTATGTGGGAATATGGTAGAGATATTATTCCTATAAAGAGATTAATCAATTTAGCAAATCTTTATAATGTTAATATTGATTATTTAATGAATCTAAAAGAAGATAGAAAAAATACCAAATTATATGAAGATATTAATGTTCAAGTTGTTGCTAAAAATTTATTTGCTATAAGAGAAAAACTTAATTTAACTCAAGATAAAATATCTCAAATGATTCACATATCAAGACCGACATGGGAAAGTTATGAACAAGGAAGAGTGTTAATAACAACAATTCCTTTATACGAATTATGTAAGAAATATAATGAATCGGCTGAATACATTTTGTATCATAAATAATTTTAATTCTCTATGTAAATTATCAAAAAATTTTTCCTTTCTACCTAACTAGTTTGCAATTAGGATACATATATCTTAACATTGCCATTTTAGTTAAGTCAATGATAAAAGTCGCGTATGCGACTTAAAATGCAGTATTCTTTTGTTACAATTTTTGTGACGAGGTGGGTATGATGACATTAGCCCAAGCGACTGGAAAAAGAATAATGGAATTAGCAAGCCAAAATAATTATTCATTAAAAATGCTTGCCGAACTTTCCGGTGTTTCTTTATCAACTGTTAAAAATATGATTTACAATAAAACCCAAAATCCTAGTAGTATGGTAGTCTATAAAATTTGTGAGATTTTAAATATGACAATGAAAGATTTTTATAGTTCTAGCCTTTTTAAAAACATAAAATATTAATTGAATTGTACTTTTGAAATAAAAGTTTTTTTAAGTGTATTTAAAAAAAAAATACATCAAAAATAAAAACAACAGGATATGGGATTTGCACCACTTAAAAACGAATTTCCTTATTTCATAAGGAAAAGCCTTCGTTTTTTTGGTGCAAAAACTATTTTGGCACTTGCCAAAAAGGGGTGGAATGTATATACATTGTATTCCATTTCTTTTTAAAACCCCTTATTTATAAGGAAATTAATGTATTACATCTATTAAAATTTATATGCTAATTTCAATATTTTTTTGATTTTCTTCTTCTAAAAATAATACTTCTTTTAAATCTTCATCATATCTAAAATAAGCTTGTTTATCTTTAGAATCAATTACTTTAATTGTATCTTTATCATATAAAAATATCTCAAAACAAAGTATATTTAGGTTCTTTTTTAGATATTCTAATACTTTGTATTGATTAATTGTTTCAACTCTATTTTTTAGAATATCATCATTTGTTAGTTGGTTCATTTTTCGTATCCTTTCTTTTAGGTTTATTTGTATATTCAAGTAATACTCTAGGTATAAACTCTTTTACTAAATTTTCATCTTTAAAATAGTCTAAAACCTGTGGTAATAAAAATTTAAAAAAATAATTCATGATTTCCCCCTTTCATTCAATAAAAAATGAGATATATGTTTATACCTCAATTTGTAATATCGTGAATTTATTTTTATCAAACTTTGATGTTTTTTCTTGTGGAATGATTTGAACTATATCATCTTCACTAAAATTATTTATATCAAATGATTCAGCTAATATTGTTTTTTCTTTTATATTGTAAAAATTTCTTAAAGTTGTAACATAATCATTTTTTTCTTTTTCATTTCTATAATTGGAAAGAATAATATCTCTTTCATTAACATTCACTATCATATCAAAACAATCATTTCTAAACATATATCCAATGTTTTCAATTTCTTTTTTGTTAAATATGATATTTACGATTGAAACTTTGTATTCTTTATCAATGTTTACCTCTATTTCATCAATGTATTTATTTATTAAGAATTGTTTTTGCTCTTGGCTTAACTTTTTCCACAAGTTATTTGTTTTTACATAATCGCTCTTTGCTTTCATTTTTTCTATTTCTTTTAGATTAAAAATAGTTTCAATATCTTGCTTATATTCCATAGATTCTTTTAAGTTTTCTAGTTCCTTTATTTTATTTTGGGCTATTTCTAATTTTGATTCAATTTCTTTTAATTCAGTTGCTAAAGCAGTTGGTTCAATTAATCCATCAATAAATGCTTTTTTAATGCGATTTTCTTTTTCTTTTAAATCATTTTCGATAGTGTTATATTTCTTTATTTCTTGCTCAGTATCTTGATTTAAAGTAGGTTTAAAAGAGTTATCAATAATTAAGAAAAAATCTAACATATCATTTAAAAATTTCATTAAAGATTCTTCAATTTTCTTTTCATTTATTCTTGTATTACAATTTGCACACTTATAATATGTGTGTTTAGTTTTATTTTTACTTGTACTAGAACTACCACCCATTATTGTACCACAATTAGGACACCTTATTTTTTGCATAAAAATATAAACAATTTTCCGCTTGAAATTTTTAAGATTTTTTTCTTTTCGTTTTTGCACACACTCAAAAGTAGTTTTATCAATAATAGCTGGTACAACATTTTCAAAAATTTGCGATTCCTCTGTCTTTACTTTTCCATATTCTACATTTCCAATATAAAGTTGATTTGATAACATTTTATCAATTGAAGAAGAAGCCCAATGGCGATTTAAAACCTCTTCATCATTAAATAATTTACAAATATAGTTAATTGCATATCCATCTAAATACAATTTAAATATTCTTCTAACAACATCAGCTTGAATATCATCAATAATAAGTTCTTTTTCTTCTCTTTTATATCCAAAAGGTGTAGAACCCGAAATATGACCTTTCTTTGCCGCTCCTACTAAGCCAAATTTTGTTCTTTCACTTGTTCTTTCTATTTCAAGTTGGGCAAGTATTGTAAGCATCCTAATAAAAAATTTCCCATTTGCTGTTTCAGTATTGATTTCTTCAGCAACACTTTCTAAACTACAATTATAATCTTCTAACATAGTACAAATTGTTTCTAAATCACGAATAGAACGAGTAAGTCTATCTAACTTATAAACAATGATTTTATTAATTTTTCCATCTTTCATATCGCGAATCATCTCTTGAAATTTTGGGCGTTCCATATTTTTTGCTGAAACACCTTCCTCACGATAAACTTTATATATTTTATAACCTTTAAATTCACATAATTTTTGTAATCTATCTTCTTGTTCATCTAAACTATGACCAAACCTGCTTTGATCTTCTGTTGAAACACGAGGATAAAGACCACAAATAATTTCCGTTTCTTTTTGTTTCAAATTACCACTTTCCTTTCTTTTTTCTCAAAACGAAAAAACACAAGAAATTTCCTTGTGTTGATTAAATAACTAAAAATGTTAGAAGATTAATTTGCTAGATTTATTCCTAGCATATCCTATTTTATCACTCGATACTTGATAAATCAGTATGAAATTTAGTTGCCTATTTAGTTAGAATATTGGTTGAATAAATTTATTTGTAATTCCTTTATTTATGGATAAAATCACTCAAAATAAACTATTAAATAAATATCTAAAAGGAAAACTAAGCAAGAATTTTTGATAGATATAATCTATCGTACTTATAATAGCCAGTAAAAAGTGAATTGTCTAGTACATGAACTATGCAAATTTTGTGCATCAAAAGTGAACCGAAAAGTAAATCAAAAGTGCAAAAAAGTACACCAAAGTTGTAACTTTCTAATACATCTTATTCAAAGCATTTAAAATAGAAATAAACTTTGTGAATGATATAATAGCATTTTCTCTAGGTAAATAAATTTTTTCACTCGTTTCGTAAAGTAGTGCTATTAATGTTTGTTTAGAATTACTTACAATAATTCTATGTGGTTCTCTAACACTTAAATTTGTTTGATTAAATTTGATAAGATTACATGATAAAAATTGTATTTCTAATTTTGTCGTATTAACTTACATTTTTAGTTTTTTCTTAATT
>CAYSFO010000013.1:0-32396 GCA_964430695.1 uncultured Muribaculaceae bacterium
TCAAGAAGAAGAAAGATTCCGACGTATTTAATATTGTGCGTTCCGCTTTCAAGGAAAAATTATTGCTTAGACTTTTTAAAAGATTTAGGTCTTAATAAAGAAAATTTAAGATATAGAGATCATTCTAAAGAAGAGTTATCTTTTTATAGTAAAGCAACAACAGATATTGAATTTATGTTTCCTATGGGCTGGGGAGAATTATGGGGAATTGCCGATAGAACAGATTATGATTTAGGTGTACACATGGAACATGCAAAAACAGATTTACGTTATTTAGATCCTGAAACAAATGAAAAATATTTACCCTATGTCATCGAGCCTTCTGTAGGAGTAGATCGTTTATTCTTAGCAGTACTGACAAATGCTTATCATAAAGAAACACTTGAAAACGGAGAAGAAAGAGAGGTTTTAAAAGTACATCCTTATTTAGCTCCTAACAAAGTAACGATTTTACCATTAATCAAAAAAGTACATGGAGAAAAAGCCCAAGAAGTATTTGCAAGTTTATGTAAAAGTTTTGCATGTAGTTATGATGAATCAGGAAGCATTGGTAAAAGATATCGTCGAAGTGATGCAGTAGGGACACCATTTTGTGTAACTATAGATGATGAAACTTTAGCGAATAATGTTGTAACTATAAGAGATAGAGATACAATGGAACAAATTAAAATGGACATAAAAGAATTAGAAAAGTACATTAATTCAAAAATTATATTTTAATTTATCTAGTTTTAAAAAAGTGTAAAAAAACGGAAGAAAATATAAAAAAAGTATTGCAAATAAAGATTACATATGGTAACATATAATTACTTAATAGAAAGATAGTTGATATAGATAATAAACTCTTGTTATTCATTTAACGAGATATTTATTATCAATTTGATTTAGTAAATGTATATACTTGTTGTTTGAATAGGTATATATTTTGAAAAATCGCAACCCTATTAGTTAAATAAACATTTACTTGTATTATTTAACTAATGATTTAGACTATCGTATATCAAGCTGTTAAGTTTCATACGTATGAGTGGGTACTTGATAGGAATCATAATTGTATCTGTCAATATATATTATGGTTTTAACTAAATCCCACGAAAAACAAGTTTGTTTTGACAGGCAACTTGTTTTTTTTATGCTTAAAATTTGACTTTTTTCTTTTTTTGTGTATAATACTCACTATTATAAAAAAAGGGGATTTTTTTATGAAAGAGATTAAGTATTATAAAAACCGTCCATATTTAAGATACGGAATAGAATCATTAGAAGTAGAAGAAACAAATTTAGTTTTTGAAGGAGGATTCGCAATCGCAGAAGCTACAATGTCTGGAACAGATATGCAATTCCAACCCTTTACTTATACATGTACAGGAATTATTACAGAAGGTTATCATGAAGCCTTTGATGATATCGGACAAAGTCGCTATTTGATGTTTGTTCCTAATAATAAACAAATTGTTCGCTGTGGAAAAAACGACTTTATTGTAAAAGTTGCTTGTGAAAATGGGGAGTCAACAACTTATGAATACAAACATATTCGAGTAATAGATGGCATACCAACACTTATGAATAAGGATATTGGTGGCTGTACTAAGACAGAGGATGGAAATATTATTACCTCAAATGGTTTATACAATCCCATAAAAGGAGAATTTTTAAGCTCGACACATTCTTATAAAAGTGAATTAAAGATTTGTAAAGAGTATTGTAATATGTTGCAAAAAGTTTTATGGATGCAACTAAACGAGCGCCAAGATAAAGCTTCATTAGGACATTAATTTATGATTTTTTCTTAGGGGTTTCACAAAAACTATTGCATGCCATAAAATATTATGATATCATTAAAAAGTCGATGGACCTCTAGCTCAGTTGGTTAGAGCATCCGGCTCATAACCGGGCGGTCGTAGGTTCGAGTCCTACGAGGTCCACCATTTTAAAATGCAGGTATGGCGGAATTGGTAGACGCACTAGACTTAGGATCTAGCGGAGAAATCCATGGGGGTTCAAGTCCCTTTACCTGCACCATAAGTAATTGAAATGGCTCTGAAAAGTTGGAAAAAGAATGTATAAAAAATATATTCTTTAACTTGGAAGGAGTCATTTTTTAATGAAAGAAAAGTTACAAATGTGCAAAGAATCTATAGAAGAGATGCTTATTATTTTAAATAAAAATTGGTTTCTTAAGAAAAAATTAAGAATTAATGTTCAATGCTATGATACAATAAATAACAGTTACAAGGAAGTGTATGTATGGCTAATGTTCTTATTGTAGATGATGAAAAAGAAATCGCAGATTTATTAGAAATCTATTTAAAAAATGAAGATTATAATGTTTTAAAATATTATTCAAGTATAGAAGTGTTAAATGATGTAAATAATCTAACAATCGATTTAGCCATTTTAGATGTAATGATGCCAAATATAAATGGATTTCAACTTTGTAAAAAAATAAGAGAAGCAGGTTATACATTTCCTATAATTTTTGCCACTGCAAAATTAGAAGATATAGACAAAATTAATGGACTTTCTATCGGTGCAGATGATTATGTGACAAAACCTTTTCAACCCTTAGAACTTATTGCTAGAGTAAAAGCTCAACTTCGTAGATATCATAAGTACAATCAATCTGAAAATGAAAAAAATGAAATTGATTTTAGAGGAATACGAATGAATAAGGATACTCATGAATTTTTCTTTAACGAGAAAAAAATCGAATTAACAAAAACAGAGTTTGCTATTCTTTGGCAACTTTGTTTACATAAAGGAAGTGTAGTAAAAAGTAATTATTTATTTTCTGAAGTATGGGGTGAAAAATACTATGAAAAGGATAATAACACAATAATGGTGCACATAAGACATTTAAGAGAAAAGATGAATGACAACGGAAGAAATCCAAAATATATAAAAACGATTTATGGAATGGGGTATAAAATTGAAAAATAATAATGATAGTGATGCTAAAAAAATGTTAAAAACAACATATGCAGATTTTATTATGAAAGCCTTTCTTTATTCAGCTATAATAATTGTAGTAACTGCTATATTATCATTTCTAGGAAACGAATTAAATTATCAGTGGTTATATGATTGGAATCCAGATATGTATTATTTTATTAAAAATTTTTTTGATAAAACAATTTATTCCAATTATCGCTTTTTAATACTTATAATCTGTATATTAATGGTTTTTCTAGTTTTACTATATAGTGTATTAAAAAAAGTGTTTTCTTATATAACAGCTATATCAGATTCATCCGATAAGTTATTTGATAAAAATATAGAATATATTACATTACCAGAAGAGCTTTCCAATCTTGAAAAAAAACTAAATTATTTTAAGAGGGAATCAATCAAAAATGAGAAACTTGCGATAAAAAGTGAAAAGAAAAAGGACGAACTAATTGTATATCTCGCTCATGATATAAAAACACCACTCACTTCTATGATTGGATACTTATCATTACTAAATGAAATAGATGATATGCCAAAAGCAAAAAGAAAGAAATATATTAAAATTGCCCTCGATAAATCATACAAACTAGAAGATTTAGTAAATGAATTATTTGATACGGCACGATTTAATTCAGAAAAAATTATTTTAGAGAAGGAAGAATTAAATTTAAATTTGATGCTAGAACAAATTATAGATGATTTCTATCCTGTGCTAAAAGAAATGAATAAAAAGATTCATTTTAATTCTAAAGAAAGCATTACCTTATATGCTGATTCAGAAAAATTAAGTAGGGTTTTTAATAATTTAATAAAAAATGCCATTCATTATAGTAAAGAAAACAGTGATGTTACTATAAACGTATCTAAAGAGGATAAAAAAATTATTGTTAAAATAGCGAATAAAGGGAAAAAGATACCAAAAGAAAAATTAAATAGAATTTTTGAACAATTTTACAGATTGGATTCTTCTAGAACAAGTAAAACAGGGGGGAGCGGATTAGGACTTGCAATTGCTAAAGAAATAGTTGAACTTCATAATGGAACTATCAAAACCGAAAGTAACGAAAAGGAAACTGTATTTTCTGTTGAACTGCCAGTCACAGAAATAAATTAAGAAAATTTTAAGACTTTTATAAGAAAAAGTTAAAAAACAATCATTAAGAAATGAGTACAATGGTTTTGTATTAATTTTGATGATTGTTTTTTTTTAGTTAGAATAGAGGAAATATGTTTTATGAAAAGAAAGAAGAAATTTAAGAAAAAAATTACAGTTTTTATAGTTATTTTAATAGTTTGTATTTGGGGAAGAAATAAATATTTTATTTATTATAATAAAATGGTAAAACCTTCTACAAATGTAGCGAATAATGAAAATAGAAATAGTATAAATTATTTAAAATCATTAGCAAGCACAGATGCAAAAATAGCAGATATCATGCAAAAGGAAGATAGCTATCCTACAATATTGTTAGAAATGCTTTCAAGAAATCTTGATATGACAGATTATGTATTAGGGTATTTAGATTTAAAAGGCCAAGTCTTTTCAGATAATATAGGAGAAGTTACGAAAGGAAAATATCCACTATTATTACAATATGATACGAGATGGGGCTATGGAATATATGGGGAGGATGCAATAGCCATAAATGGTTGCGGTCCTACATCATTAGCAATAGTCATAGCAGGTCTTACGGGTAGAAGTGATATAACCCCTTATGATGTTGCAAAATATGCATATCAAAATGGTCATTATGCAAGCGGTACAAGTTGGAGTCTTTTTACCAAAGGGGCTAAAAATTATGGAATTATAGGTACAGAGTTGCCATTATCAAAAGAAAGAATAATCGAAGAATTAAAATTAAATCGTCCAATTATTTGTAGTATGCAGAAAGGAGATTTCACAACAACAGGACATATCGTTGTTATAACGGGTTTAAAAGGAGATAAATTTGTTATAAATGACCCTAATAGCAAAGAAAGAAGTAAAGAGCTATGGACTTATGAAAGAATAGAGTCACAAATAAGAAATTTATGGTCGTTTAAATTAATGGATTAAGAAAATTCTAAATAATTTTTTCTTGACAAACCCCTATTTAAAGTTATAAAATAACAGACATATTAAAAAAGGGGAGTTTATTATGGAAAGTTATCAAGAAGCAAAGGAAATTACAGATAGTATTGTAAAGATGTATTTATCTTTAGCTGAGTTAGAGAAACAAAATAAAAAAGACAGCGAAGAGTATTCGAACTTACTCTCATTATTGACGAAAGCATTAGAATTAGAAAAAAGAAAATACCAAACTTTTACACTAAGTGAAAAAGAAAAGGAAGAAATATACCAAATAATTGGTCAATACTACAAACAAGATGAAAGGTTTGTACCAATTACCCCAGAAATGTTAAGTACAATTCGTGCATTAAATTTAGCAGATGAAAATAGTATTTATGCTTTAGATGGTAATGTTATAAAAATATCATATGAAAAACAAATGCATTCCTACTTATACGAAGCTTTTTTGTACGAAATGACTAGATATTTAGAAAAAGCGAGTGCAGAAGAAAGAGAATCTATTATAGATTATCATTATGCACTTATTGCTTCTTTAGCTATAAATGATAGTTGTTGTAGCGAGCTTCCAAAAGGAAATTTTACTTATTCTCAAAAAGAAGATTACTGGGCAGAAAGATTTTTAATGCCCAAAGCAGCGATACTTACAAAAAGATTACTTGCTTTAACGGATGAAGATATTACCCCAGAAACAATTATATATGTATTATATACAAAAGCTTGTATAATGTTGCTACCTTCATTTTATGCAGGGGCAGCAATGGAAGAAATGCGTAATTCTTTGCCTTTAAAACAAATCTTGCATACTATGGATGGGAAAAAAGCTGACAGAATAAATGCTATGCTCACTCTTATATATACAGATGAAAAAGTAGAAGAAAGACATCCTTAAGAAGTGCAATAAAAAAGAACATTAACTGTTCTTTTTCGTTTTACTAGTTGTTGTTTTTTTCGTTGGCTTGTTTTTCTTTGTAAGTTCATCTCGAATCTCTTTTAAAATACTTAATTCTGTTTCTACAACTTGTTCTTTAACTTCTTCTTGTTTCTTTTCTTTTTTATGACCAATTCTAGATAGTTCATTAATTGCTTTTACAAAAATAAAAACACAGAAAGCAACAATTAAAAAGTCAATTACATTTTGAATAAACATTCCATAAGTAATTTTAGCTTCTCCAATTTTTATAGTTAAACTACTAAAATCAATTCCTCCTAAAATCATTCCAATAATCGGCATTAAAATATCATTAACTAAAGAAGAAACAATACTGGAAAAAGCACCCCCAATAATAACACCGACTGCCAAGTCAACAACATTTCCACGAGAGATAAATTCTTTAAACTCTTTTATCATTTAAATAACCTCCATGTGTCTAATTATAGCACAAAATAATCCTATTTAAAAATAAGAATTGTTTTGTTATAATAAAAAAGAAAAAATAAATTCTTTAAAATAGAATATGAGGTAAAAAATGGAAGAAAAAAAGAAAAAGCAATAAAGTTTATGATGATATAGTTAATTTAGTAGAAATTCTGTTTGAACATGGTAAAGTATACATGTGTAAAACAAGCTTTAGAAAAAAATAGAATAGGTGAAAAATATGATTATAGCAATTGTTGGGCCAACCGGTGTTGGAAAAACAAAGTTAAGTATAGAACTAGCTAAAATTTATAATGGAGAAATTATCAATGCTGACTCGATGCAAATATATAAAGGATTAGATATTGGTACAGCGAAAGTAACGAGTAAAGAAATGGAACATATTCCACATCATTTGTTAAGTATGAAAGAAGTAACAGAAAATTATACCGTTTTTGATTATCAAACCGACGCTAGAAATTGTATTGAAGAAATAAAAAACCGAAAAAAAATTCCTATCTTTGTTGGTGGAACAGGATATTATTTGAAAAGTGTTTTTTATGATTACCAATTTGAAGAAGAAGATACAGAAGATAGTCAAAAATATAATGACTTAACGAATGAAGAATTAGAAGAAAAGATAGAAGCCTTTGAATGTGGCTTTGCTTATGATAATAAGAATCGTAAACGTATGTTAAGACTTTTAACCAAATTAGAAAATGGTTGGACTCCAACGGAAAAAGAATTTGTTTTACAATATCCAAATGTTTTATTTATTGGGCTAACAACAAATAGAGAAATTTTATATGAAAAAATTAATGAACGTTTTGATAAAATGGTAATCCCGTTAATAGATGAAGTAAAACTTTATTTTTTAAAGAATATAAAAACAAAACCTTTAATGACGGGCATAGGATATAAAGAGTTTTACCCCTTTTTTGAAAATAAAAAAACACTAAGTGAAGTAGTAGAAGAATGTAAAAAAAATTCTCGAAATTATGCCAAACGTCAATATACTTGGTTTCAAAATCAAATGGAAGTAAAATGGTTTAATGTCAATTATGAAAATTTTGATAAAACGATTCAAGAAATAGTAGAGTATATAGAAAGTCAAAACAAATAAAAAGTAATGCAAGTTTTATGCATTACTTTTTGTAAGTTCAGGATAAATCCTTCTACTAAAAATATGTTCCTTTACAACCACATCCCCTTTATCGGCTTCTTCTAATTCTTCGGTAGTAATTAAAAAGTATTTATGTTGTAAATAATCTTTTCCATCTTCACTGACAGGATCATCCCAAGTTAAATCTAAATGATACCATTTACCATCTAAATAAACCGCATTCCAAACATGACCAGAAATGTCTTCTTGCATTAATTCTGTAGCAATCTTAAAGTTTTTAATACCCATTTTCTCTAAAAATATGGCCATAGCATCTGTATATCCATTACAGGTTGCATGTCCTTCTATCAATGGACCATAGGCTTTATAAGATAAATAAGGAGATTGATCACTAGAATTTCTTTCCACATCATACAAAGTGGTATTCACAATATAATCATGAATGGCTTTGATTTTATCATAATCATCCATATCACTAGTAATCACTTCTTTATAAATTTGTTCTACTT
Organism: uncultured Muribaculaceae bacterium; assembly: GCA_964430695.1. Classification (GTDB taxonomy): domain Bacteria; phylum Bacillota_I; class Bacilli_A; order RF39; family UBA660; genus MGBC108787. The sequence continues at coordinate 8,007 of CAYSFO010000013.1, forward strand.
GTGCATTTATACTTTGCATTTCTTCTTCTGTATAAAGATAAGTGATATTCACATTAACTTCTCCAGATTCTGAAATAACGGTTTGAATATTAGAAAATCCATTATAAGGGTGGACAAAATTATTAATATAAGTTAAAGTTTCAGGATCATCACTAATTTTTCCTACATCCTCTAAACAATCTTTATATTCACTCGGACAATAAAAAGTAAAGGTTTTAAAACCACTATTGGTAATTGTATAATAAATATTTAATAAATCATTATAACTAAGCGGTACAAAATCACTTGTATTTTGTACAAAAATAAAATCATCTTCTTTTTTATAAGCATTTGCATCTTCTAAAACAACATCGGGATTTTTTTCTAAAGCAAGAGCGATTTGATCGGAAATCGTATCAATATTAAAAACAACCGTTAAAATCAAAATAGAACATACAATCGCTACAAAATTCTTTCTTATAAATTGCATATTATCACCTAGTTTTAATTTTATCATTAAAAAATGAAGTACGCAAAAGTTTTGTTACTTCATTTCTTTTATTTTTTTAGATAATCTAGATTTTTGTCTGTCAGAAGTATTTGGTTTAATTAATCCTTTACTAACTGCATGATCAATATTTGTTTTCAATTCATTAAATAAACGAGTAGCTGTTTCTTTGTCTCCTGCATGAATCGCATTATCACAATTTTTAATTAAATTTTTTACTCTAGCTTTTAGTTCATGATTATTATCTGTCTTTTTAGCAATTACTTTAACAGCTTTTTTTGAACTTTTAATATTAGGCATAAAAATCTCCTTTCCTAAACTCATTAACAATTCTATCAAAAGAATAGCCTTTTTGCAAGTTTGAATTCTAAAAATCCTATGCGTGTAAAAAAGAATTTATGAACCATACTAAAAAATGAGGTGCAAGAAATGAAACAAAAATTATTTTTAGATACAGGAATAGAGAAAATAGATGCCAAATATAAAATAGAGGAAAATAAAACAGGAAACTTTACAACGATGCATTATATCATTGCCAAAGAAAATAAAAAAACGGTAAAAAGAGAAGAGGGAGACTACTTTGTCATGCAATTTTCTTATGAATCCTTACATACGAAAACAAATCTATTAACAAAAGAAACTGAAAGAATTCTTCGAAGCTTTTTAAAAAAATACAAAAAAACAGAAAAAGTTTTAGTTGTTGGTTTAGGAAATAAAGATGTAGATGGAGATGCCCTAGGAGCTATCACAACAGATAAATTAATTGCTACTAACCAATACCAAGATTTTTTAACAATACCTAAACTTGCTTTATTTAATCCTTCTATCGTTGAAAAAACGGGAATAAGTTCTTTTCATTTAATTTCCATGGTTGTAAATGATTTAAAACCGGATGTCATTATCATGATTGATTCACTAGCAACAGCAAATGAAAAATACTTAAATAGCGCCATAGAAATAAATGATACAGGCATTATTCCTGGAAGTGCTATAAACGCGGCCAAAGAAATAAATAAGAAAACCTTTAATATCCCAGTTTTATCCATTGGTGTCCCTTGTTGTTTAGAACATAAGAAAAATTTTTATACCAGTGTACTCATTCATGAAGTTCTAAATCTATCCTCAGATGTTATAGCAAATGCAATTAATAATATCTTTATTAAACATCATTAAGATGTTTTTTTTCAACATTTTTTGCTCTTTCTTTACTATATACTCTATGTAAAGGAGAGAATAGGAATGGGGAAAAGATTTAAAGGAAAAAAAAGATTAAAATTCAGATATCGTATTCTTTTTAGTTTAACAATTATTGGTGTAACTTTTATGTATATATTTAACTTTTTGTATAATAAATTTCTTGTAAAAATAGATAATGAAACCTTAATTGGATACTTAGTGGATTACAACTTAAATACCCAAAAAAATCATAATCTTTTATATGACTTAATCAATTTGAATAGTACAGATTTTCTTTTGAAATATACATTAGGTTTAGAAGCCATTAGCGATGAGAATACAGAAGAAGTAAGTGGAATTGAAGCTTCTTATATAGAAGACCCTTATAAAACGAATATTAAAGAACCTATTGTTTATATTTATAATACGCATCAATCAGAAGGCTACCAAAAAAGCAACAATGCTTCTTATAATATTACACCTAGTGTTTTAATGGCCAGTTACATTTTAAGAGAGTCCTTAAACGATTTAGGAATTCCATCCCTTGTGGAAACCAATGATATAACAGAACTATTAAGAATCAATAGTTGGAAATATTCTTATTCCTATGCTGCCAGTAAAATTCTTTTAAAAGATGCGATGGAAAAAAATCCAAGTTTAAAATACTTTATTGATTTACATAGAGATTCCATGTCTTATGAAATTACCACAACGACTATTGATAATAAAAATTATGCCAAAATGTTATTTGTGATTGGAAAAGATCATGAAAATTATGAAGAAAATTTAAAATTTGCCAATAAATTAAATGCGTATATAAAAGAAAAATATCCGTCACTAACCAGAGGAATTAGTTTAAAAGGAGGAAGTGGAGTGAATGGAATCTATAACCAGGATATAAGTCCCAATGCCATTCTAATTGAACTAGGAGGACAATATAATAATATTACAGAAATTAATAATACCATTGCTGTATTAACAGAAGCAATTCATGCTTATGTGAAAGGAGAAATATGAGAAAAAAGAAGGATACCAACTGGTTTTTCAAAACATTAGGTTTACTCTTTTTAGTTTTTATTAGTTTATATATTGCATTAGAAAGTGGGTATTATGAGGCCAAAACAGCGAAAAAAACAGCAATGACCGAAGAAAGTATGAAACAGTTTGAAAGTGATATTAAAGAAGGAAAGCCAATTGATTTAAATTCCTATGTTTATGAAGAACATAAAGATTTTAGCAACAATACAACAGATACAGCGATATATATTGGTAGTAAAGTAGAATCTTTCATGTCAAGTGGTATCACAGAAATATTTAATATTGTAAAATCATTATTTACTTAAAAAACAACTTTTAATTGCAAATCGAATGACTACCTTGTAAAATAGTAAATAATGAAAGGATTGTAAACAGTGCTTGAGGAACAAACTAAAATAAGAACTTCTTTATTTGCTAAATATTTTGAAGTAGAAGAAGGAATGGAATTGCCCAAATTCTTTGAAAAAATAGAAGAAATTAGAAATAAGTGGAGTGAATTTCATTCGATTATTAGAAAAAATGTACCATTTTATTATAAACATGATTATTTAAAAATGGTAAAAATAATTAGTAAAGAGAATAAATCCTATTTAATTATAAAATTACATAGTTGGGATTATTTAGTTATAGATTTAGAAATGGAAAAAGCGATTATTAAAGAAGAAGCAAAATATATTTTTGATGAAGAAGAATTTTTTATTGAGAATTTTAATGAACGAGAAAGAAATAAAAATCAATATCTATTTTTTAATTCTTGTAAAAATTCTAAAGAAATCATCGATTTTTATTTTCAAAACGAAACCATTTTTAAATTGCCTACCGTAATAGAGTATTGTTTAAATGTACAAGAGGCTTACACTGGTTTACATATTGACTTAGTAGGTAACTTTACTCATTTAGGTTTTTATGCAAAAAGACAAGGTTTAAAAGAGCAATATTTCTTAGATAGTAATTTGTGTTTTGTAAATGATACAGATATTCAAAATAGAATTGGGAAAACAAAGATGCAAGAAATGCTAGAGCAAATCAAAACAATTAAAATCCCTTATGAAGTAATACCAGAATATTTTAAGAAAGAAGACTATACAAGGGAAATCAAAAAGGTATAGACCTTGTTTTTTTATTGCTTTTTTGCTAAACTATCTTACGATTTAAAAAGGAAATGAGCATATGGATAAAAATAGAGAAGAATTAAAAAATCAAAAAGATGATTTAAGAAATAAATTATTTGAAAAATATTTTGAAAATAAAGAAGGAATCACACTTACAGAATTAGTAGAAAAGTTAAATCCAATTACAGAGATATGGAAAAGGTTACATACAATGTTAGAACAAAATGTAAAGCATTACGAGTTTTTAAGTCCTTTAAGAATGGTAAAAATAATGGAAAATCAAGAGAAAGAGTATTTAATTATAAAAATAGATTCTAGGAAATATATTATAATTGATATTGAAAATAACCAAACATTAGAGGAAGAAGAAGTGAAAAAAAGCTTTGGAGAAAATTTCTTTGTTACTCATTTCGGGGAATCAGAAAAAGATGCACATCAACTCACAATTTTTCCCTATGTAGGAGATATACAAAAATTAGTTTCTTTTGTGAAAGAAAATCAAAACCCATTTAATATATCTGTGCACATTTATTATCATTTAGAAATAGGAGAAGCACAGACATCTATTTCTATTAATTTAGTTCGAAGAACGGTTCAACTAGGATTTCGAACGCCTGATAAATTTTTGTACGAGTGTTTGTTTTTTGAATTTGATTTGTCACCATATGGCTTGCAAGATGCTCATGAAAAAATTGGCATAGAAAAAATGCAAGAAATGATTGAAAGAGTAAAGGAGATAAAAGTTCCTTTATCTGTTCTTCCAAAAGAATTATTTCCTAAAGAAGTGTTAAGAAACGCACTTTTTGAAAAATACTTTGAAGAAGAACCAGAACGTATAAAACTAGTTTCCTTAAAAGAAGATATTTTATATGTTTCTTCGATATGGAACAGCTTAACTGCAATCTTCCAAGATACGATAAAGGATGCAGAATGGCACACAAGCTTAGAACAATTAAAATTTGTTGAACTAGAAGGTACTATATATTTAGTGATAAAAGCAAGAATATTTAAGTATTTAATTATAGATGTAAAGGCTAAAAGAACTTTAATGAAAGAAGAAATTACAAGTAAATTTGATAAAGAATTTTTTGTAAATCATTTTTCAGAATGTAAAGAAGAAATATCTGAAAACGACTGGTTTATGTATCACTTTTTAAGTTGTAAAAAAAGTGTAGAAGAATTATGTAATTTTTGTTTAGTAAATAAAGAAATATTGGAATCTTCTTTCGATATCTATTGTAAATTTGAAATAGGAGAAGCATGGACTTTTTTAAGCATACATCCATCGAATAATAAAGCGATGTTGGGATTTCAAACACCCGATCAATTTTTATATGAGCAATTGATTTTGCATTTAGATCTAACGCCATCACTTATGCAAGATGCGCAGGACAACATAGACTCGGAAAAAATGCAAGAAATATTTGCTAAAGTAGAAGAAATAAAAATTCCTAAAAAATGTGTATCAACAGCATATTTAGATAGTGACATATTAAAAAGAGAAAGAAAAAGAATGGATTCCTAAAGAAAAATAGGTTTCTTTTTACTTTCCAAATTGTCCTAAAATAGGTATAATATTATATAGTGATGATTATGAAACAAGAAAAAATCCGAAATTTTTCAATTATTGCTCATATTGACCATGGAAAAAGTACGTTAGCAGATAGAATGCTTGAAATCACAGGAGCGGTTGATAAACGTGAAATGAAGGATCAACTTTTAGATAATATGGAACTAGAACGCGAACGTGGAATTACGATTAAACTAAATGCGGTTCGTTTAAATTACACCTATAATAATGAAAATTATATTTTAAATCTAATAGACACGCCAGGACATGTCGATTTTTCTTATGAAGTTTCCAGAAGCCTTGCCGCTTGTGAAGGGGCGATTTTAGTTGTCGATGCCGCCCAAGGAATCGAAGCCCAAACTCTTGCTAATCTTTATCTTGCAATGGAGATGGATTTAAAAATTATTCCAGTCATTAATAAAATTGATTTACCAAATGCGGATGTACCTAAAGTGAAAGAAGAATTAGTGCGTGTACTTGGTTTTAAAGAAGAAGAAATTTTACTATGTAGTGGAAAAACAGGAGAGGGAGTAAAAGAACTGATTGAAGCAATTATTGATCGTATTGAGCCTCCTAAAAATAACGATAATTTACCATTACGCGCTTTAATCTTTGATTCCGGATTTGATCCATATAAAGGTGTTGTTGCATTAATCAAAGTAGTGGATGGAGAACTTAAATTAAAAGACACCATAAAAATGATGGCTAATAATTCGACATTTGAGATTACAGAACTTGGTGTTCATACTCCAAAAGAAAAAAAACTAGATTCACTAAAAAGTGGGGAAGTTGGTTATGTTGCGGCAAGCATTAAAGATATTTCTTGTGTAGAAGTCGGAGATACCATTACCCTAGATAACAATAGTGCCGATACACCTTTAGAAGGATATCAAAAAATGAAACCAATGGTTTACTCAGGAATTTTTCCCGTAGAACCAAATAAATATGAAAATTTAAAAGAAGCAATAGAAAAACTAAAACTCAATGATGCCGCATTAACCTTTGAACCAGAAACATCTGAAGCTTTAGGTTTTGGCTTCCGTATGGGATTTTTAGGCTTATTACATATGGACATTATTATCACTCGTATTGAGCGTGAATTTGATATTGAAATTATTGCTACTAGTCCTAGTGTAATTTATAAACTTACCAAAACAAATGGCGAAATGGAAAGTATTGATTCACCAAATAAAATGCCAAATTCTACTTACATAAAAAAAATTGAAGAACCTTATATCTTTACAAATATTATCGTACCTAGTGAGTTTATTGGAAGTATCATGGAACTTTGTCAAAATAAACGAGGAATTTATAAATCCCTTGAATATATTGATGATACAAGAGTCAACATTCATTATGAAATCCCTTTATCTGAAATTGTCTATGATTTTTTTGACCGTTTAAAAAGTACAACCAAAGGATATGCTTCTTTTGACTATGATATCTGTGGTTATAAAGAATCGAATTTAGTTAAGATGGATGTTCTATTAAATGGTGAAATTGTTGATGCTTTATCTACCATCGTTCATAAAGACTTTGCTTATGCAAGAGGAAAATCCATTGTTGAAAAATTAAAAAATATCATTCCTCGCCAAATGTTTCAAGTTCCCATTCAAGCAAGTGTAGGTTCTAAAGTGATTGCCAGAGAAAATATAAGTGCAATGAAGAAAAATGTGTTAGCAAAATGCTATGGTGGAGATATTTCAAGAAAAAGAAAACTATTAGAAAAACAAAAAGAAGGAAAAAAGAAAATGAAGATGTTAGGAAGTGTGGAAGTCCCAAAAGAGGCATTCTTAAGTATATTAAAAGAAGAAAATTAGGTGATAAAAATGGAAATAAAAAAAGAAATTGTTGATCAACTTACCGAAAGCATAAATGAGGGGCATACGAAAAAAGAAATTCAAGAAAATGATAATATTTCTAGATATCAATTAAATTGTATTTTAAAGGAATTAAATAATCCTGAATCAAAAGTTTATAATCCTGAACTTTATAAAGAATTAGTATCGAAACTACAGAAGAATGTGTTTCATAAAAGAAGTCTTAATGCTAAAGAAAATAAGAAGCAATGTATCGATTGTTTATTTCCTAATAAAAAAATGGGAGCAGCCAAATTGATACTGGAAAAGCATCTTTCTTTAGAACAAGTAGCTTTACAACTGCATATTTTTCCTACTAAACTTTATTATGACCTAAAAACGATGAGAAATGAAGAACTTGAAATAGAATTACAACCAGCCTTAGAACAATTTGAAAAAGATTATAGGGAAAGAAAAGATAAAAAACTAAGAAATTATCCTAAAAATATTCAAGAAGATATCATTTTGACCGCTTTAACTTTTCGCGTTAGTTTAAAATCAATGACGATTCTTTTTAATACGACCATAGATGACATCATAGCAATTTATTTTTCTTTTGATAAATATTGGGATACTTTAATGTATTTATGTGAAGAGGTACAAAACGAAGAGGAACACAAAGCGCATGTTGCTTATACAAAAGCCAAAATTTATTGGAATAATCGTAATAAATTAGCAAAGCAAATCAACGAAAATACAAATAAGCAAGAGAAAGAAAAAATAAAAGCACAATTAAAAGAATTACATGCCGAAATTGATGACACGATTGTTTTAGGCACAATAGGCAAAAATTTAAAAAACTTAAGTATGGAAGAAAAAGATGCAATTGCTAAGTTCCGTCCAAAATATTTTCTAGGATTAACAGAATGTGCTGAAAAATTGCATCATAATAAAGAAAGTATTAGAAAGTGTGAAGAAGATTTGGCCGCAAGAAATCTTATATATGCGGAACAATTATCTTTATTAAATCATAAATTTGATGAATTTTCTGATAAATTAATTATAGCAGATTACAGAAAAAAATATGCAAAAGATAATGCGTTTTTAGAAGAACAACAAGCAGTAGAGGATTCAATGAATTTTAGCAGGGGGGGGGGTTCTAAATAATTTGTTTATTTGGAGGCAGATATGGAAAATAAAGAAACAAAAGATGTACAAAGTATACATACAGATTTAATACTACAATTACAAATGGATTTAACAAAGGCAAAAACGTATGATGATGTTTGTGCTGTCTATTTTACAATGCTTGAACAAAATTTTACGGGCGAGGAAATTGAAGAAGTTGTAAACAATGCTAAGATGCCTAGTCATATTGTTGATGAAATAGCTGAATTGGAAATAAGCACAAAGAGATAAGAAGGGATTTTAAATGAAAGACGATTGTAAAGCAGTATATATTCATATTCCTTTTTGTAAAACTATCTGTTCGTATTGTGATTTTTGTAAAACTTTTTATCATGAAACATGGGTAAAGAAATATTTAGAATGTTTAAAAAATGAAATGGAAGATATTTATACAAATGAAGAAATTGAATCGATTTATATTGGGGGAGGAACACCGTCCTGCCTTCCTATAAAATATTTAAATCGTTTATTTACTATTCTAAAAATATTCAATACAAAAAAACTAAAGGAATTTACCTTTGAATGCAATTTGAATGATATAAATGAAGAATTGTTAAAAGCACTAAAAGAGAATGGTGTAAATAGACTTAGTATTGGAATAGAGTCTTTTGATGCAGAAAAACTAAAATATATGGGACGAAGTCATATGTATGAAGAAGCAGAAGAAAAAATTGCGTTATGTCGTAGTTTAGGTTTTAATAATATCAATATCGATTTTATTTATGGCTTTGCTTTCGAAACTATAAAAAACTTAAAAAAAGATTTAATGCTAATGTTAAAATTAAATCCAGACCACATCAGTACGTATAGCTTAATGATTGAAGATAATACATTATTAAAAATCAATAATCATGAAAGTGCAACAGAGGAAGAAGATGCTTTAATGTATCAAACCATCTGTAAAATTTTAGAAAAGAAAAAATATATTCATTATGAAGTAAGTAACTTTGCTTTAAAAAATAAGGAATCCACTCATAATCTCCGTTATTGGCAAAACAAAGAATATTTTGGCTTTGGTCTTTCTGCCTCTGGTTACATCGATAAGATAAGATATACAAATACCAAATCTTTAACCAAATATTTAAAAAACGAATACACGGGAGAAAAAGAACTCTTAACCAATCAAGATATTAGAGACAACCATTTAATGCTTGGATTTCGTTTAACAAATGGAATCAACCTGGAAGAATTTGAACGTATTTACAAAGTAAAAATGGAAGATGTATATCCTACAAAACCTTTAGTAAAAAATGGCGACTTAATGATAAAAAAAGGCAATATTTTTATAAATCCGGACAAACTATATATTATGAATGAAATATTAATCAAAATGATATAGGAGGTGGATACTTGAAAAAAATTGGCTACATTTTATTGCTTTTATTATTTCCTCTAAATACCTATGCCAAAAGCTTGCAATTAGAAGAGTTAACTATTTTAAATGGCGAATTGTCATTACCCTTTGATGCATTAAATAATGAATACACCGTACTATTAGATAAAAATGAATATAGTATTGAATTCGATTACAAAGTAAAAGAAGATATTACCGTCTCTGTCATAAATAATTACGATTTAGAAAATAATGCGACCGTTACCATTTTTTTAAGTGAAGGAGAAGAAACAAGTGAATATCACTTACATATATTAAAAGAAGAAGAACAAACGATTCCTACATTTCATGAAGAAACAATAAATACGAATGAAACTTTTATGTATCAATATAAAATGTATGTGATACCAACGGTTTGTTTATTATTTATTTTTATATCTTATAAAATTTTGTTTAAAAAGCATAAAAAGAAAATCATCTAGTATATTTTACTAGGTGATTTTTTTTGAAATATATTGCGCATCGTGGATTACGTACGAAAACAATAAAAGAAAATACTTTAGAAGCTTTTCAAAATGCTATTGATAACAAAAACATAGCAGGATTTGAATTTGATGTTCGTAAGACCAAAGATAATTATTTTGTTGTACATCATAATGCTTTTATAAAAGGAGATTTAATTAAAAATAAAAGCTATAAATATTTAAAGAAAAAGTATAATCTCCCAACACTTAACGAAGTATTAAAATTAGAAACCAATAAAATTATGTTAGTAGAAATAAAAGATGTAAATATCTCTTATAAAAAATTAATAAAAATTCTAAAACGACATAGCGATAAAAACATTTATGTCATGAGCTTTCATAATTGGGTAATTAATAAATTATGTGAATACAAAGCTCCTGTAAAATTAGGTATTTTGAATTATGTTTTAAATTCAGAAGCGGATTATAATTTAAATTTTATAGGATTACTAAATAATCTTGCTAGTCGAGATAGGATTGATGCCTTCAAAGGAAGAGGAATAGAAGTTCTTTTATATGGAATAATCAATGAAGAAAAAGATCTTATTTATGAGGATGTCTATTATATAGTAGATGAAGTTCCAAAAAACAAGTAAAAATCCTTCTCTTAATTTTTTTAAATACAAGGATAAGGGCAATCATTACACTTTGTAATATCTTTTTTTGCTAACTTTCTTATTTGTTCATCAGAATGTAAAAAGACTGGTTTTTCATCACCTTCACATAATGTTACATCATCAAAATTAGTATGTGCAGACATAAACTGCAAATGTTTTTTTACAAGCTCCCATCCTTTTCTTGTTAAAATGTGTACTGGTATTTTTATTCCAACTTGAGCTATTGCACTAGGTTCAATATATTCTTTTACATATTTTGAAGCACAAGACCATACAATATCTGCATTTTCTCTCATTATGAAAGCCGTCTTTTCATCAATTCCTGTTGAGCATAAACCAAATTTATAAATAGTTACATTATCATTTTCTAAATCTTTTATTTGTTCCAATAATTTGTTATCTTGTGCTGCTAAAGTAACTGCTATTTTTTTATAACCTAATTTAATTGCTTTTTTTACTCCTTCTAATTGGTCAATTTCTGCAGTATATGGAAAAACAGGAATAATTTTTTCTAGATAGGCTCTAGCAATTAATTCTTTTGAAGGACTTGTATAAAATAAACCTGTCATTCTTTTAACAGCTCCTTGAGTATTAAATTCATTAGTAGTAATTACAGTGCCTAAGTTATTAGAAACAATTACAGCTGCATCAATCATTCCACTTCTAAATGCCGAAGATATTGTTTCACTTGCTCCAAATAATACATTCGCTTCACAAGAATTTAAAGGTCTAGAGGTATCAAAATATCCCCCATTTATAACTACTTCATTGATTAAGTTACACATTAATTCTGTTTGTTTATCACAATCACTATTTTTTAAGCTATTTAATAGATTTTCAGCAATTTCTCCACCAACTTCTTTTAATAACTTAATCATAAGTGGACAATATTGAATAGGTATAGGTGTTGCTTTTATAGCTCTTAATCCACCGACTTTTTTTAGCAATATATAACTACCAAACATCCTAGTAATATGTACACCTTTTTCATTATAATAACTTCTAATTTCTTTTAAAATCTTTTCACAACAATTTAGTGTGTGATTATCTAATTTTTTATTTGGTATGATAACCTTTAAACAATCATTAACTATATCTACATCATGTTCATTACCTTTTTCAATCATATTGTGTTCTTTTAATATTTTTTCAACAAGATTGATTAATCCAATTTTAGGAAATAATTCATCACTTAAATCTTCTCCAAAATATTTTAAGGTGTCTATAGTATTTAAATTAAAATTTAAAAATACTCCTTCAAAATAATATTCGCAACAAAATGTATGATAATCGCTATCACTAGCACTTGTTTTTATTTCTGCAAAATAATACTCATCATTATCCATTTCTTTTATGATATTTTCATCTTTAATTGGGCCTGATATGTATCCATCATAGCTTTCAATCTTACAATAGCCATAGCAATTACCTCCCAAAATATATTTATGCTTTAATTTTCTATCTTTTAACATATTTTTTTCCTTCTTTCTACTTGCATTGTACTAGAATCAATGTTATAAGTATAATATATATTTTTTATATCAAATATAAGGAGAATTTATACATGAATATTAACTATGAATGTTATCGTATTTTTTATTATGTTGCCCTAAACGGGAGTATATCGAAAGCAGCAGAAGAATTAAATATTTCACAACCTGCAGTCACCTGGCAAATCAAATCTTTAGAAGAACAGTTAGATTTAACGGTATTTATTAGAACAAAAAAAGGAGTTATTTTAACGGAAGAGGGGAAAGTTTTATTTGATTATGTTAAAAAAGGAGTAGAATCCTTTAATAATGGTGAAAATGCTTTAACTAATCTAAAAAATATGGATTATGGGACTATACGAATAGGAGCAAGTACCACTGTTTCTAAATATGTCTTAATGCCATACCTTGCTAAATTTCATGAAAAATATCCAAAGATTGAAATAAAAATAGTAAATACATTAACGGAAACACTTATAAAAGACTTAAGAAATGGAAATCTAGATATTCTTTTTTTAAACCTACCTATGAAAGAAGCGAAAGATTTAAATATTATGAAAATTTTAGATGTTCAAGATATTTTTATAGGAAGCAAAAAATATTATGATTTAACAAAAGGTTCGATTAATCTTCATGATTTAGAAAATTATCCTCTTATATTTCAAAAAAATCCATCAAATACACGTGAATTCTTAGATACCTATCTAAAAGAAAATAATGAAAAATTAAAGCCCCATATGGAAGTAGTAAGTTATCAATTAATAATGGATCTTATCACTGCTGGTTTTGGAATTGGGTATGCCACGAAAGAATTCATTGCATCTGAATTAAATAATAAATCACTTTATGAAATCAAAGTATCTCCATCCATTCCTAAAAGATATATAGGCATTGTAACATTAAATAATACGATTCCAAACTTCTGTGTTAATAAATTGATTGCTCTAATATCTGAAGAAATTAACAATAAATAACATTGTTATCTTATCATCTATAATTAGTTGTTTTCATAAAACAATTGCATTCCAAATGAAAAGCAAGTGCAAAAATAAAAATGAATTTTACCCATTTTCCTATTTCTAAACATATGTTATAATTAATAAAGAATAAGGATGTGGGAACAATGCCAAATGAAAATGACGAAAAAACAAAAGAATTATATGATTTAGATGATTTAACGAATGCCAACAATGAGATTTTTGAAGTCAATAATACACCTATGATGATGAATGAACCAATAGAAGAACAACCAAAAGATAATTTTTTTGAAGAACCAAAAAAGAAGAAAAAATTAAAAGAAAAAATAAAGACATGGTGGCATAAATTAACCAAAAAACAAAAAAGCTTATTTATTGTAGGAATGATAATTCTTGTTATTATAATCGGATTAGGAATTTTCTTTGTTGTAAGAAGTTTCACAAAAGAAAAAACGAGTGATAAACCAGCAGATGTAATTGTTCTAGAAGAAAATTACCGCTACGAAAATGGAACCTTAATTTTCTTGAATAATAGAAAAGAAGAAATAGGTTCTTATACTTGTAAAAATCAAAAGGATACTCTTTGTTTTGTATCTTACTATAGTAACGAAGATGATTTTGATATAGAAAAGAAAGTCTACCAAGATGGTACACCTATTTTAATGCGAAGTCCCATTATAAATAATATGTATGTGTTTATTAACGATAACAGTAAAGAAACAGATACTACGATAGAACTATATAACATCAAAGAGAAAAAAGTAGAGGAGAGTTATTCCTTAGTAAAAAAAGTAAGTGGAAATACAAATCGTTTGATTGTCAAAAATGCCGAAGGAAAATATGGAGTTTTAGATTTTTCGAATACCGAAGTAATGACCAAAATAAACTTTACATTTGATTATTTAGGCTATGTGGAAAATGATAGTCATTCTTATGTTTCTAAGATAGATAATGCTACAATTATTGTCGATGAAAATGGAAACACAATCAGTAAACCATTAAATGGAAAAATTAAAAATGTAACGAATTCATACGTAAAAATAGCATCCGATACTGGTAAATATGAAGTCTATAACTATAATGGGCAAAATGTATTTGAAGAAGCATTTGATTACGTCGAGTTATATAATGACTATGCCATTTTAATCAACGATAATAAAATGTCTTTAAAATATTATGATAAAAACAAATTGAATGAAGAAGCAATCTCTTTAAGTAATAAAAATTATGTAAAGACAAGTGTATACGATGAAAAAAATGCCCTTATAGAAACCAAAGAATCATTCCGCGTAGAAGATAATGAAAATATAATCACAATTACTATTGTAAAAGATAAGGATACAACGACTGCCACAATAAACAAGATGGAAGCAAATTTAAGTAAAAACTTAAAAAATATCAATTACTTTGATGGTAAACTTTATATCTATAGTGATAGTGCTAAAACAAATTTACTAGGTTCTTATGCTTGCTCCAATAAAAATACAGTAAGTGCAGGAACAAATACCCTTACGAATTGTTCTTTAGCAAGAGATAGCATTTTTGAAAACAACGATTATGAAGTACCAGGAGTCGTTGGAGTAATTCCTGTTTTTAATGAAAGATTTATTTTTATAAACGATAATCCTGAACTTGTAAATGATTCAAATAAAACTATCGTCTTATACGATTTGAAAAAGAATAGTGTGTTAGGAAAATATATGGAAGTGAATACCTATTCTTATACAGGAACAGAAGAGATTACATTCTCTACAGTAAATGAATTACAAGTCGTTGCTAAAAATAAAAGTAACAAATTTGGTGTTATAAAAATTGGTTTAAGTGAAGTTTCAGGACATATTAGTTTTAACTATAGTGAAATGGAATCTTTGCATGATTATTATGTAGCAAAAGATGCCAACGGTTATTTGCTTTTATCAAAGAGTAATGGATCTAGTATCTCAAGTGCGATTCCCTATAAAATAAGAAATTATAATGATCAATATGTAAAAGTAGTGAATAACGATAAATATTACGTTTACAATTTAAAAGGAAAACAAATAACAACAGAAGGATACCGTTATGTGGAATTATATAACGCATTCTTTGCTGGAGTAAACAACAATAATAAATTAGGAATCTATACCTATAAATATCCAACAACAAATGAAATAGAAGGCGTGGATTCAACTCTTAGTTTAACCAATTATTATGGAAATGGTACACTTGCATTCAAAGTAGAAACGAGTGGTTTAAATTACAAAGTGTATAGAGGAACAAGTGCCAATACCTATGATATGATTACAACAGGCACCATAGAAAAAGAAGAGGATTAGGAATGGAAAATCATAAAATAACATTTACAGTTATCATTATTCTACTCGTTATTTTCATACCCATGACGATTTTTGCAACAACCATGCATTTTAAAAATGCTACTCCCGTAGAAGAAAATCCGAATCATGAAAAGAAATACAATGGGAAATTATATTTTTATAACGGAGAAGAGTTAGTAGGAACATATGAATGTAAATATTTTAATGAATATTGTGATTATGCAACCTCTAGAACTACAAATGAATATGCTCTAGATGAATATCAAGAACAAACATTAACAACTATGCCTATTATTGAAAATCAATATGCTTTTCTTATGGATACACCAACAAATTCTTTAGATACAGCAGAATATATTTTATATGACTTTGTCAATCAGAGAGTTTGGGGAAAATATAAAGAAGTAAAAAATTATGGAATAGGAATTGAAAATAATAATTATATTGTTAAAAATACCAATGATTTATGGGGCGTTTTACAAATAGATACTGTGATAAATATAAAAATACCTATTAGTTATGATTATATTGGTTTAGTAAATAAAATTGATGCGGATTCTGGATATATTCTTGCAGATACCTTTGCCGTTTTAAAAGAAGAAAAATGGCAATTGATAGATAAGAATGGTGCAGAATTAACGGAAAGTTTAAATGAAGAAATATTTTCTTATAATGAAAAATATGTTGTTTTAGGAAATAATAATGCGATGCATATTGTTGACTATAAGGGAGAACCCGTATTGAACGGAGTATTTAAATATATAAACTTTTATAGTATCTATTTAGAAATTATTGATAATAACAATATGTTTTATTTATATGATCTAACAACAAAACAAATGATTTCTAAAACACATCCAGTAAATGCAATTGACGATGTGGAGATAAAACTTGAGAATAATACCATAGCAATTTATATTAAAAATAATTTAGAGGAAAAGATTGAAATAAGTGAAAATATAAGTTAAAATAATTAAAAAAAGCAATGAAACTGAGGAGTAAATAAGGAAATTTTATAGAGACCTTATGGTGGGTGGAAATAAGGAAATGGAATTATTGAAGGTAGCAGGGGAGCTTAGGAACTGAAAAAAGTTAAGTTTTTACGTAATTCTTGCGTTAAAAGAAAATGAAGTGTGTACAAATTTGTATGAACTAAGGTGGTACCGCGGGTAAGACTCGTCCTTAAATAAAAGTAAGGAGGAGTTTTTTATTGATAAATTATGAAATTGTATTAAAGAAATTTAAAGAATATTTAGATCATTTTGATTTAAACGAGAAAGAGCTAGCTATGAAAGCAAGTCATAGTTACCACGTGGCAGACTTAGCCAAAAAACTAGCCAAGCGAATGGAATTAACGGAAGAAGATACAATACTTGCTATGACAATTGGCCTATTACATGACATTGGACGTTTCGTTCAATATGAGAAAACGCATTGTTATAGCGATATAAAGTCAAATATAGATCATGCTCTTGTTGCAGATAATTATCTTTTTTCAGAAGGACACATTAAAGATTTTGCAATTGATAAAAAATACCACACAGTTATAAGAAAAGCCATTCAAAATCATAATAAATTAGCAATAGAATCTGATTTGACAGAAAAAGAATTATTCTTTGCAAAACTCATACGAGATGTCGATAAAATAGATATCTTTAGACAAGATGCGACATCGTATGAACCAAATTACAATGAGCCTTTGACTTTAGAAGTCAAAGATATGTTTTACAAACATATCTTAATAGATCGTTTAAATATAAAAAACAAAAGTGATGTAATTATTTCCGTAATGGCTTTTGTATATGATATGAATTTTAAAGAATCTTATGAATTGTTATACGATACAGATAATTTGGAATTATATTTATCTACGATTAATGTACAAAAAGGTTTAGAAAATGAATTTGAAAGTGTTAAAAAAGAAATTAGAAATTACTTAGAAGAAAGGATAAGTGAATAAAATGTTAGATAAAAAATATGATCACTTAAAAGTAGAAGAAAATAAATATGAAAATTGGTTAAAACAAGGTTATTTTAATAGTGGAGATAAAGATAAAATTCCATTTACAATTGTTATTCCACCACCAAATGTTACTGGAAAATTGCATTTAGGACATGCTTGGGATACAACTTTACAAGATATTATTATTCGTTATAAAAGAATGCAAGGTTTTGACTGTTTATGGCTTCCTGGTATGGATCATGCAGGGATTGCAACACAAGCCAAAGTAGACAAAAAATTAAAAGATATGGGCATTGATCCTCGTAGCATGGAAAGAGACGAGTGGTTAAAAAAAGCTTGGGAATGGAAAAAAGAATATGCTGAAAGTATTCATGCCCAATGGGCAAAACTAGGGCTTTCTTTAGACTACAACAAAGAAAGATTTACGTTAGATGATGGATTATCTAAAGCGGTACGAAGAGTATTCGTGGATTTATATAATAAAGGATTAATCTATCAAGGGGAACGAATCATTAATTGGGATCCAGAAGCAAAAACAGCTCTTTCTAAAGAAGAAGTCATTATGAAAGATGATAAAGGCGCGTTTTATCATTTAAAATATTTTATTGAAGGCTCTGATACAGAATATTTACGTGTAGCAACAACGAGACCAGAAACTCTATTTGGAGATACTGCGGTTGCTGTAAATCCTGATGATGAAAGATATAATAAATATATTGGTAAAAATGTCGTACTTCCCATTATTAATCGTTTAATCCCAATAGTAGGAGATGAGCATGCAGATCCTGCATTCGGAACAGGAGTTGTAAAAATTACTCCAGCCCATGACCCAAATGACTTTGAAGTAGGAAATAGACACAATTTAGAAAGAATCATTGTTATCAATCCTGATGGAACGATGAATGAGAACGCTGGAATTTATAAAGGAATGGACCGCTTTGCCTGTCGCGAACAACTAGTGAGTGATTTAAAAGAACAAGAACTATTAATTGAAATTGAGCCGATTGTTCATAGTGTTGGGCATTCAGAAAGAACAGATGCCGTCATTGAACCATATTTATCAAAACAATGGTTTGTTAAAATGCGTCCTTTAGCAGACAGAGTATTAGAAAACCAAAAAAATAAAGATACCAAAGTAAATTTTGTACCAACAAGATATGAAAAGATTATGAATCATTGGATGGAAATTACGTATGACTGGTGTATTTCTCGTCAATTATGGTGGGGACACCAAATACCTGCTTGGTACAAAGATGATGAAATCTATGTTGGTATGGAAGCACCAGAAGGGGAAGGTTGGGTACAAGACCCTGATGTACTAGACACTTGGTTTAGTAGTGCCTTATGGCCATTTAGTACTCTAGGATGGCCAGAAATCACAGAAGATTTTAAACGTTATTATCCAACAAACTGTTTAGTAACAGGATATGATATTATTCCATTTTGGGTAAATCGTATGACTTTCCAAGGATTAGAATTTACAGGAGAAAGACCATTTAAAGATTGTTTAATTCATGGACTGATTCGTGATATAAAAGGGCGAAAGTTTTCTAAATCCTTAGGAAATGGTGTAGACCCAATGGATATGTGTGAAGAATATGGTGCTGACTCTTTAAGATATTATCTAGCAACTACTGCATCGAATGGTACGGATATTCGTTTTGATGAAGAAAAAGTAAAACCAACTTGGAACTTTATTAATAAATTATGGAATGCTTCTCGTTTTGTTTTAATGAATATTGAAGATGTAACAAAAAAGAAAAATATATTAACCAATCTGAAAAAAGAAGATAAATGGATACTTACTAAACTAAATAAAACCATAAAAGACGTTACAAAATTTATGGATAAATATGAATTTAATAATGTAGGAGCAATTCTTTATGACTTTATATGGAGTGATTTCTGCGATAAATATATTGAAATTGCTAAATTTAGTTTAGAAGAAGATACGACAAAAACGACTTTACTAAAAGTTCTAGATGTCATTCTAAAAATGTTACATCCATTTATGCCTTATGTAACCGATGAAATTTATAACTTGTTGCCAATAAAAGAAGAAAATATTATGATTAGTAACTATCCAATCTATGAAAAAGAATATGTATTTAAAACAGAAGAAAAAGAAATAGATGACTTACTAGAATTTGTCAGAATCTATCGTAATATCAAAGCAGAAAATGGAATTACAAATGACTATAAGATAAAATTTGATAATAAAAATAATTACGACTTAATTATAAAAATGTTAAAACTAGAAGGACATATTATAGAAGAAGCAGTAAACATACCTGCATACAAAGTAAAATCTGAAAATTATGAAGCCACTATCTACTTTGAAAAAGTGCTAACAGAAAAAGATTTGAAAGAACAAGAACGTGAAATTGAAAAATTAAAATCTAGTATTGAAAGAAGAAAAAAGTTACTTGCAAATAAAAATTATGTGGAAAAAGCTCCTCAAAATTTAGTAGAAGAAGAAAGACAAAAATTAGCATTAGAAGAAGAAAAGTTAGCTGCATTAAGTTAGCTTTCTTTTTTATTCTATAGGGAATTCAAAAAAATTAAAAACAAGAACTAAAAATTGACATTAGTAAGAAAATAGTATATTCTCTTATGTAAGGAGGGATTTTGATGTATAAATTTGCGAAAGATAAGTTAACAAAAGAGTTAGAAGAGAAAGAAATCAGAAATAACGAATTAGAAAAAGAAAAAAACAAAATTATAGAAAAACTTGAAATGATAAAAGACTATGATAATTTAAGTTTCTTTCAACGTAGATATATAACCAGTATAATAATTCTGATGGTGTTGGCTGGCTTATTGGGAGTTTCAGCAGTAGCTGTTATCGTAAAAATAGCAGGGTTAGGTGCCAAAATAATGGGAATAGGACTAGGTATGATAGCCATATTTCTAGAACATATTGGAAAATGCAATATTGAAACAGAACGCTCTAATGCTAAAGAAATACAAAATTTAAAACAACAAGGTGTTGAAGAATATAAAAAAGAAGAAGATGAATTAAGAAACAAAGGGACAGAATTAAGTCATGAACAATTTCCTATTCAAATGGAGATAAAAGAAATATCGGCCATTTTAAAACATATAGATTTTTTCAATCGATCAAAAGATGTTTTCTTTTATCAAGCCGATACAGAAAAAGAATATCAAGCAAAACTTGGTGACAAATTAAAATATGAACAAATGTTTAAAGACTACTTAAATGAACCAGTCAATTATGAAGATATTCATTTAGAGGTAACTCAATTAGAAGATTCCCTAGTAAGAAAATTAATGAAATAAAAAATATTGATCACAGAAATGTGATCTTTTTAGTTTACATCATGATAAAATATAAAAAATTTATTATTCAGTAAACTTTAGGTATGTGTAATAATAAACAAAGAAATGATAAAATGATTCTTGAAAAGAGGGAAAATTATGAATCAAGAACGTATTGGAAAATTTATATCTGAAAATAGAAAAAAGAAAAATTTAACTCAAGAACAACTTGGTAAAAAAATAGGAGTAAGTAAAAATGCTGTTAGCAAATGGGAACGTGGCTTAAATTTACCTGATGCTTCTATTATGCAAGATCTTTGTAAAATCTTAGATATCACTTTAAATGAACTATTTAGTGGAGAAAGAATACCCGAAGATAAGTATAAAGAAGTCGCTGACAGTAATTTATTAAATGCCTTAGAAAATAGCACATTTACTTTAAAAGAAAGAATTGCTTATTTTAAGAAAAAGTGGGAAAAAGAACATTTTTTTGAATTAACAATCACAATGATAATCATTGTATTTTTCATTATCTATGGTTTTATAAAAGATAATGGTTGGCAATATTTATTTATGATAATTGGATTTATCAGTGGTGTAATAGAAAATAATCGAATGCTTGGCTATATTGAAAAAAATGCCTATGGAAAAAATGCAACTCTTGTGGATGAAGACAAAAAGATAAATAATAATTAGATTCATTTTAATGATAGAAGATTTGCTTTTCCTTTGCTATAATATTCATATAAATAAAAAACTACAAATAGTATCCTGTATGTTAGGAGGAAGAGATATGAAAAAAAGATTTATTTTTGCATTTTTAGTTATAGCTTGCTTTATAGTAGTTGGCTGTGGAAATAACGCGAAAGAAAATGTAAGCAGTAAAACAGAAGAAGCAATGAAGAAAATCATTTCCGAAAATAATTATATAATTGTAGATGTAAGAACAAAAGAAGAATATGATACAAAACATGTAGTTGGTGCAATTAATATTCCTTATGAAGAAATAAATGAAAATATTGCATTAAATAAAACCAAAACAATCATGGTTTATTGCCAAAGTGGAAGAAGAAGTAATATAGCTTATAAGAAACTGAAAGAAATGAATTATGAAGTATTAGATTTAGGAGCATTTGATATAATAAATTTAGAAAAAGAATAATGTAATTTGTCAATTTTAAATAAACAAAGTGAAAATGCAACTAAAAGTTGATAGTTTAAAAGTATTTTCATGTATATAATTGGAACATGAAAGGAGGAAAATCTAATGAAATTTGGAGATAATTTAAGGAAATTGAGAAAATCAAAAAAACTATCACAAGACAATTTGGCGGAAAAAATGCAAGTTTCAAGACAAAGCGTTAGTAAGTGGGAAACAGGGGATGCTTATCCCGAAATGAATAACATATTAGAACTTTGTAAAATCTTTCATTGTCATATTAACGATTTAGTAAACGATAGTATTATTGATGTTGATTCATTAGATGAAGAAATTAAAATGAATGTAGTGAAATTTAAGCGTGAACAACAAAATAAAATGAAAGGTTTGAGTAAGGCAATAGCTGTTATTGCTAAAATAGGTAGAATCATTGTTATGGTGTGTATCCCAATCCTTATTGCATCAATGATACTATTAGGAATAGCTATTAATAAAGTTGATATTGTAGATAATGAAATAAGATTTAACGGCACAAAGGATGCAATAAACATTGTAGAAGTAGATAACAAATTATCTATAAAGATTAATGATAAAACAGTCACTGATACAAATAATCAAAATGAAATTATGAAAATAAAAGAAATTTTAGAAAATAATTCAAAAATGATGGTTTTGGGGTATATGGAAACAGGTTTTGTTTTCTTAATCATTAGTTTGGTTTTAGTTAGTATTATGTTAAAATCATTAGAAAAATTATTTAATAATATTAACAAAGGAGATACACCATTTACTCTTGAAAATGTTGGTTATATAAAGAAAATGGCTTATTTGATGATCGTCGTTACGATATTACCCAATATTACAGGGATTCTATTTGAAATCATATTAAAAATGGATTTAGATATCGGATTTGAATTATTTAATGTAGTAGAAATATTATTTTTGTTCAGTATCGCTTATATTTTCCAATATGGTTATGAGATACAATTAGATTCTAAAGGGAAGATGTATGGTGATGAATTTGAATAAAAATGAATTTGTGAATGAATTATCAAAACAGCTTTCTTATTCAAAAGAAAAATGTATCATGATTAATGACATATTAGAAAATAATTTCTTTATTAGTAAAAAGAATAAGGATAAGATTATAGAAGAATTCATTCAAGAGTTAGACATTAATAAGGAAGAAGCTATGAGTATTTATGAAATAGCAGTTAAAATAATAAAAGAGGAAGTAAAAAATAAATTAAAACATCCATTTAAAAGTAAGGATTAAACATTTTATAGTGCAAATCAAATTTATGATTTGCTCTTTTTTTGCTGTATTTGTTCTAATTGAATAGAAAAATAAATATTTACAAAAAAGCATTTACTTTTAGTTGGTTTTTATTGACAGCTGATTTGAGAAAATATTATAATAAAATCGACTATTAGTCGAAAGGAGAAATAACCTCTGAAAAAAAGCGAAAGAAAACAAAAATTATTAAAAATTGCCTATAATATGTTTTTAACCAAAGGATATGATAATACTAGCATTGATGACATCATAAATGAAGCTCAAATTGCAAAAGGTACTTATTATTATTATTTTGAAAGCAAAGAAGCAACTTTAGAAGAAGTAATTGATATGATGATTAATGAAGAAGTAAAATCGGCTAAAAGATTTCTGAATATGCCTATATCTATTCCAGAAAAATTGGTTGGAGTTATTTCGTCTCTAAGACCTAAAACTCACGAACAAGAAATACAAAATGCATTAAATAGAAAAACAAATATTGTTATGCATGAAAAAATAAATAGTCGTATTATAGAAGAAGCTATACCTTTACTAGAACAAATTGTAAAGGAAGGAATTGAAAGTAACATATTTAATTGTAATCATATTAAGGAAAGATTGAAAATGTTATTAATAATGAGTAATGAATTATTTGATAATGAAAAATTCGATAAAAATGAAGTAGATGTTTTTATTGATATAGCAGAAAAAATGTTAGGTGCAAAAGCAAAAACTTTAGAATTTATAAAAATGTTAATAGGAGGAAAAAAATGAATAAAATATTGAGCACTAAAAATTTAGTTAAAACTTTTTCTAATAATGGTGTAACACAAACAATAATAGATAATTTAGATTTAGAAATATATGAAAATGATTTTACAATAATAATGGGTTCTTCTGGTGCAGGTAAATCAACATTAATGTATAGTTTATCTGGAATGGATATGCCAACAAGTGGATCTATAATTTTTTGTGGTAAAGATATAACAAAAATGAATGCTGATAAATTAGCAATATTTAGAAGGAAAAATTGTGGATTTGTATTTCAACAAATTTATATGCTAGATAAAATGAGTTTATTAGATAA